>CAYLWP010000146.1:0-6814 GCA_964387365.1 uncultured Roseburia sp.
TTGATTCATATGTGATTTTGATACCCTTCATCGTTCCGGTTGTACCAGAGGAAAAAATAATCGCAATGATATCATTTTCAGGATCTAACGTCTTTTGTGCTTTTAATGATGTTATTTCCTCTTCTCCGTAAGGATGCAACACTTCATCACGGATTAGTCCAAAAAAGTCCAACTGTTCTCCGAAAGAATCCCTTAACTGCAAATACAATGGTTCATCTGCAAAAATCGCACGCACATCTGAAAAAGTAATCAGCTTTTTCAGCTCTTCCGCCGGCAGGGAAGCATCGAGTAAGACAGTCGTGATACCGGCATATGCCAGCGCCAGCCCCGTAAGCACAGTTCCCGGCGAAAGCACTGATGCAAGCGCAACCCGTTCTCCTCTATGCAGGCCGATTCGCTCAAATTCCTTTTCCATACAACGCACGATACGATACATATCCGCGTAAGACATATTTTCTATTGTCCCGTCATCACGCATGTACCGAAATAAGTTACCATCGCCATATATTCCACTAATTGAATCTATTTTCTTTCTAAAATCATCATACATATGACATCACCTCGAGAACCAAGTCTCTTTTTATCTAATTATAGGTATAATATAGTTAAATATTAAGACAATTAACACATTTTGTAAATAGTTAGTTTACAATAAGCGTCCCCATTCGGTTTGAATTCCTGTATCATTCAAGAAACAGCTGCTGTTCATTAGCAAGTTGAAAAAAATGTCAGTTCATGCTATACTGAGTAAAGTTTATTTGGGGCTTGTTAAGGAGATGACGTACATGAATATGAATGAATCAGCCGAAAACTATTTAGAAACCATATTACGATTAAGCAAAAAGCTTCCTGTTGTCCGTTCGGTAGATATCGCTAATGAGCTTGGATTCAAAAAATCAAGTGTCAGTATTGCAATGAAGAATCTGCGTGAGAAAAATCATATCACCGTCACAGATGCCGGATTTATCTACCTTACCGATTCCGGAAAGGCAATTGCCGATATGATATATGAAAGACATGAATTTATATCCTCATGGCTTACAAAGCTTGGCGTTCCGGCAGAAATCGCCTCCAAGGATGCATGCAAAATGGAACATATTCTTAGTAGGGAAAGCTATGATGCAATAAAAAATTTTGCAAATTCACAATAAATGACGCAAAAAAGGAAGAGCACTGTTTGTACACACTCTTCCTTTTCTTTTACTCTTCTTTCTGAAGCTCCTCTAAAATGCCTTCTTTATCCTTAATCCCGTCAAAAAGATAATTCTTTTCCTTCAAAGGTCTTTGTTCGAGACGATCGGTAATCTCCTGATTTATTGCCTCCACCTCTTCCTTTAATCCTGATGCAGACAATCTCTTTGCACCGGCTCCCCAGATAATCATCTGTTCCAATCTGTCAGAGGTTGCAACTGTAATATCGTACTTTTTCCCATTTTCATGGGTAAACTTTTCAATATACTGGTCAGCAGTCTCTGCTTCTCTGGTATATACCACATGGATATTATGATAATCAAAGATACTTCCCAGACCGCCGGCAACCTTATAGGCATCAAACACAAGAATCAATTCACATTTCTTATACCCCTGATAATTGCACATAATATCCATTAACCGTTCTCTTGCACTATCGATATTAATCTTAGAAAGCGCATTCAGTTCTTCCCATGCAAAGATAATATTATATCCATCTACCAAAAGGTATTCCTGTTGCTTCTTATTTGCGTTGTATTTACTGCTTCCTTTATATAATTCCTCCGAAGGAGCCTTGATGGTCCGGCTCCAGCCTGTCCTTTTCTGCTTGATATTTCCAAAGGTTCTTACAAAGATTTCATCAATTTCTTCCTGATCGATTACACCCTCCAAAAAGGCTTTACGTTCCTTTATCGAAGAAAGCTGCAGTTCTTCCTCCTGTGCTTTCTTATTTTTTCCGTTATCCACATGAGCATGAGAAGGAACCTCGTCCCACCGAACCACAAATCCGGCTCCGTGCGAACAAAATACGGAACCTGTCGGATTTTCCGTATCAGCTTCGGAATCGTAATTCTGATTGGTAATGATTTCTTCTTCATTATGGCAAGGCTCATATCCCTTTAAACTGCAAAAGATTCTTCCATGTCCTCTGGTATAGGATATCACTTCTCTTTGATAATTCCTCATAGTCACTACCGGTGCCGTTCCTGTAAGCACTGCCATAGTATCTTCCACCATTGGTGTCTCAAAGCTTCCGCACATTCTTTGGATATCAGTCATTGCTCGTCCCACCATTTCCTGTGGGACTTCAAGACGATACTCATACACAGGTTCTAATAACCTGCTTTTTGCCATTTTTAAGCCCTGTCGAACCGCTCGGTAGGTTGCCTGTCTGAAATCTCCGCCTTCCGTATGCTTAAGATGTGCTCTTCCTGCAATCAAAGTAATTCGCATATCGGTAATTTCTGCACCGGTAAGCACACCCTTGTGTTTCTTTTCCTCCAAATGAGTCATTACCAGCCTCTGCCAGTTTCTGTCCAATAAATCTTCGCTACAATCTGATGCAAATTCAAGACCACTGCCTCTTTCTAACGGTTCTAAAAGAAGATGTACCTCTGCATAATGACGCAGCGGTTCAAAGTGACCAATACCTATCACCGGTTCTTCTATGGTCTCCTTATAAACGATACTTCCGGAATCAAATTCCACATCCACCTGAAACCGTTCCTGAATCAGACTTTTTAAGATTTCTATCTGCACTTCACCCATAACCTGTGCATGAATTTCATTCAGATTTTCATCCCAGACAATATGAAGTTCCGGCTCTTCCTCCTCTAACTGACATAATTGAAGATACATCGTATGTAAGTTGCACTTCGGAGGCATCTTGACTTGGTAGGTCAAGACAGGTTCTAAAACTGGAACTTCCGGTTCTTTCTCCATTCCTAGTCCTTCGCCGCAAAATGTTTTACTTAAGCCTGTCACGGCACACACAGAACCTGCACTCACTTCATTTACAAGGTTGTATTGACTACCTGAGTAAACTCTGAGTTGATCCGCTTTTTCGTTCCAAGTTTTTTCCGCCGGTTCTTGTCCGTCCTTCTGATTGCTCAAAGGCATCTTAACCTTCAGAGTTCCGCCTGTGATTTTCATATAGGTAAGTCTGTTATCCTGCTCGTCTCTGGCAATCTTAAATACTCTTGCGCCAAATGCATCCGGATACTCCTTACAAAGCATATCTTCATTCATGGCATGGAGTAACTCCGTTACGCCCTCCTGTTTCAATGCTGACCCAAAGTAGCACGGATAAATCTTTCTTTGCTGAATCGCATCCCGAATCATGGCTATATCAATCATTCCATGGTCCAGATATCTTTCCATCAGGATTTCATCACACATGGCTACCTGTTCCAGAAAGCCTTCATCATCTTTTGCCTGTCCAAAATCAATACAGTTCTCTGACAACTTCCTTTGAATCTCCCTCAAGATAGCGTCCTTATCCGTACCATCCTGATCCATTTTATTGATGAAAAGAAACGCAGGTATCTGATATCTCTTTAACAGCTTCCATAAGGTCTGTGTATGCCCCTGGATTCCATCAGCACCACTAACTACAAGAATCGCATAATCAAGCACTTGCAGGGTTCTTTCCATCTCTGCCGAGAAATCCACATGCCCCGGTGTATCCAGTAAAGTTATTTCTTTATCCGGTAGCTTTATCTGTGCCTGTTTCGAAAATATTGTAATCCCTCTTGACTTTTCTAGTCTATTTGTATCTAAAAACGTATCTCCGCGATCTACTCTTCCAAACTTTCTTATGCTGCCGCTCAAATACAATAAACTCTCTGACAGCGTTGTTTTTCCGGAATCTGTATGTGCTAATATACCAACTACTACATTGTTTGATTTCATTCAGGAAATACCTCTTAAAATCCTAAGCTTTCATTGACCAGAATGGTTTTTATGCGTCCGGTATGTCTGGAAAATCGTGTCGTCAGGAATTGACAGCAAATTGTATCCTTTGACTTACAGTCTGCGCAGGAGCCATTCTTTTTACATGGTGTCTCCAGCGGGAATCTCTGTGCATTAATGGTTGCCGCTTCATTTCTTGCTCTGTAAAGTGCCGCCTCTTCATTCTTAACAATCTTATTCATACCAACAATCATAAGTACATGCTCAGGTCCATAGGCAATTGCTGCCACTCTGTTTGCATTTCCGTCAATATTGACCAGAATGCCATCCTCCGTTACTGCATTACTGCTTGTAAGGAAATAATCACAGCCAAAAGTTTTAAGCTCTGTTTCTCTTTTTTCCTCCGCACTTGTACAGGCTTCTCTGTCATATACTGTATAATCTCCTGCACGCACCGCATCCTTAAGTCCGATTTCTTCTATGGAAACGGATCCTCCCCAGCCTACGCTGGAACCCTTCGGAATTAATTCTAATGCAAGCTTTAATGCTTCTTCCTTTGTTTCCGCGTAAAAGCCTTCCATATTTCTTGATTGAAGTCCCTTAATTACCTTTTCTGCCAGCATTTTGTTTCTTGTGTCTCTGTTTTCGTTCATTTTCCTTCATCCTTTCTTCACGTTGTGTATTTTAAAAATGTAATCTTCGCCTGATATTGTTTCTTAACCTTCCCATCATCAATATTAAGATTAAAAATACTACGATGATTGCACATGCAGTTAACACAATTGCAGACCAGGATAATGCCACTACCTGATTGAAATACCAATCAAGTGCAAGCTCTGTTGTCATGCATAAACCTGCCGTTATTACAAAAAAGCAGATTGTTCCCGCCAACAATGCCACCTTGCATCTTTTGCATACAAATACGGATATTTCCAATAACCCAAATAACACAATCACAATAGGTAGTCCAATCTGATAATACCAGCGGTTATTTTCCGTAATCAGCGAAACCATAAAGATACAATTTCCTATGGCGACGGCATCTGCAAGCAGCATACCATAAATCGTGATTTTGTTACTGAATACTGCCGCCATGAAAAACACCCATAATGTGATACAGATTCCAATTACCGGCACTGACCATCGGTTGCTGTTATATACAAGTATATTAAGTAACGTGCAGGTAACTGCTATGGTTAGCAGTAATACGGATACAAAGATAATACCTTCTTTTTGGCTCACCTCTTCTACTTCTCCTTTTTTCTTTGGAAAAGTCTGTTCCGTAGCAGGCGATTCTTCCTTGTCCGGATGGTAAACTTTTGTTTCACATAACGGACATTTTTTCAGTGTTGCATCCAATTCAACACCACAATTAACACAATATGACATTTACTTGCCTCCCAAATGTTACTATTTCCTGATTTTAACACATATATTATCTGTTACTTTCTACCTTTACATGAATTCCATCCTTCACCAGCTTACGAAAGAAAAACTGCTCTACATCCGTCTCTTTAATGCTGCTTGCAAAATTAATGGTTAAAATATCCTGAAAGCTTATTATGGCACAATTTGTCCTGGATGAAAATGGCTGTCCCATATAAATATCAAATCGCTCGATATATTCCTTCATATCATCATTTACCTTAACACCCCCCATATTGGTAAGGCCTGCTGAGGAATTCCTGTCCTGAATCATCGTGTAATACTTTCTTACAACAAAATCCTTAACAAATAATGGTGCGATTCGTATAAACAGATTTGCTCTGGTTGCATAATTCGTTGTGATATCACCTCTCATAAATTTCTCGTTAATATAGTACCTCATAAAATTATGCACCTGATTTACCACATCTTCAAAAGTATAATCTCCAAGTCTTGGGTCAATCGCCGGATATACCATGGTAATAAAGTTTCTTAAGGTTTTCGAAGGAAAAAACTGCCTTAAATTAACAGGCATTGCTATTTTTACAGGTCTGTAACGATAGGGAGCATCCTTTTCCTGCTTCTGTAATAAAGCATATAGCAAAACGGCATTCAGATACTCTGTTATTGTCACTCCGTACGAAGCTGCTACTTTCTTTACCTCTTTTACAGAAATAATGCCATCTATGATATTCAGCGTATAAAACGGCTCCTTCGTCCCGCATACCCGATATGCTTTTTCACCAATTCTCGGTGGACAAACCTTGGCGCTGGCATAACGGATATAAGCATCCTCCAGCTCCCCGGGATCCGGCTTTTCATCTATATCAAGGACGAAGCCTCCTGACTTAATATTTTTGCCTAAGAGACGTAAATAGACAGCCAGCACGGTCTGTAATACATGCATGCCCCCGGTTCCATCTCCCAAAGAATGATGTGCTTCAAAAGCAATTCTTTTTTCATGATAATAAAATCTCACCGGATACCTGTTATTAGATTTAAATGGCATTGGCATGCATGGATTCTTAATATCCTTCTCAACATATGGTCCCGGTCTGTTATTTGGCTCCAGATATCTCCAGAAAACACCTCTTCTTATTGCAACCTTGTAGGTTGGAAACCGGTTCAATGTAAGATCTACTGCCTTCTGCAGTACTTCCGGATTTACTTTTTCTTTTAAAACAACCGATAAACGATATACAGAAGAGAAATCTCTTCTTTGCAATGTTGGATATACCACAGCTGATAAATCCATTTTATACCATTCGTTTTGTCGCAAATCTCTTTCCTTCAACTTATTCCATCCTTTCCGGGTATATTATCGATTGCAAAAGGATAAAATATGTATGCAGCATGCAGTATCTCCCTTACATGTTTCCTGCAAGTTTACAATCCGGTATCCATATCGTCGCCTTGCATTTACCATTCATATTAACATAATTTTTTGCTGTTTTTTATCATTCTTTGCAATTTTTTTGCAATTTTTCTTGCAAAAACAGGATTTATT
>CAYLWP010000147.1:0-6794 GCA_964387365.1 uncultured Roseburia sp.
ACAGATCACAGGTGTATTCTGCCTATTACTTTCCGACAGTAAGTTTACCCCATCCTACTATCGGATTCCTTTGACAAGTTGTATTATGTTTTTTATAATTAAAAAAAGGGGGAACTTCATATGAATCAGATAAGCGGAAGTCATATTTCCATTCCTACATTATTAAAAATAGAGGCTGGTGCTTTAGAAAATATTGGTACCTACTTAAAAGACAACTGTTTTCAAAAGGTCGTGATTTACTTTGGAAATGGTCTTATTGATATGTTTGGATATAAAGTGTTAGACTCCCTGCATAATGCAGGAATCGAGGTATTAGAGTATTGCGAACTGGATACCGTTACCATGGATGACCTTACCCGGCTTGCCTATGGCCTTCCCAATTCGACACAGGCTATTATCGGGCTTGGCGGCGGAAAAGTGATTGATGCGGCAAAATATATGGGATTTTTACGCAAGCTTCCCTTTATCAGCGTTCCCACCTCTGCTTCAAGCGACGGCTTTTCAAGTGCAAGTGCATCTCTTCTGATTAACGGAAAACGATGCTCTGTACCCGCACGTCTGGCATACGGAATCATTGTAGATACAGAGGTCATAAAAAGTGCGCCCGTGAAATTCCTCTATTCAGGTATTGGCGATATGGTATCTAAGATTACCGCGCTCTACGATTGGCAGTTTGAAGAAGATTATGGAACTACTCAGGTAAATGACTTTGCCATGATGATTGCAAAAAAGGCTGTAAACAGCTTCGTCAGAACACCCTACGAAAGTATTCAGGATAGGATTTTCCTAAAAGAATTGCTGGATTCGCTTGCCATGAGCGGTATCGCCAACGAAATTGCCGGTAGCAGCGCTCCCACAAGCGGAAGCGAGCATCTCATATCCCATGCTCTCGATAAGATATTAGACGCGCCCCAGTTACACGGAATTCAGGTTGGTATCGCTACCTATCTGATGAGCCGGGTGCAGAACCACCGTTACGAAAGAATCCATACTGTTTTTACCAAGACCGGCTTCTGGGATTATGTAAGTACACTTGATTTAAATATTGAAGATTATAAAAGGGCAATTGACCTTGCCCCTTCTATCAAGCCCTTCCGTCACACCTACCTTCACGAAGAGCAGTATCGTACCCTTGCGAAAAAGCTCCTAGATGAAGATGAAGTATTGAAAAAAGTGTTTCACACCTAATTACATTCATGAACAGCCAAAAGACGCAAGCCAAACGCCTGCGTCTTTATTTATCATTTGGAGCTATCTTTCCAACCGCAATCCGGTGCATTTTATTTCACTAATATCATATGATGAAAAAACGCTATCGCACGATATTCTTCCAGTTCTGATATGCAAAAAAGTTGGAAGACCAATGCCTTCCAACTATTTTATCTCAATTATTTTCAGTTTCTCAGAGAAAATCCCCAATGTCACTATACCTTAAACTGACCAATTCGCTTCATAAGCTCTACGGATTCTTTTTTCAGTTCCTCTGCATTCTCTGCTACAATACAGCTGTCCTTTGCTACATTCTTCATGTGAAGGCTCATTTCCTCTGCAGACTGTGAAATCTGTTCTGTTGCCTGTGCCTGACTCTTTGAGATTTCTTTCATGTGTCCTGATACTCCGTCTACCTTGCCTACCAGCTCTATCATCTGCAAAACTCTTTGATTTGTTTCATCTATTTTTTTGTATAAGCTGTCAAAGGTAGCACTTGCTTCCCCAACAACCTCTACGTTTGTCGCTACCTCGGTTACACTGGCATTCATATGAGCCATAGCTTCCGTCACTGTTGTATGAATCTGAGCAGTTAATCCCGAAATCTTATCTGCCGCAGAGCTGCTGTTTGCAGCCAATGAGCCGATTTGTTCTGCCACAACCGCAAAGCCTCTTCCTGCTTCTCCGGCGCGTGCCGCTTCAATCGAAGCATTTAGCGATAACAGATTCGTCTCATCTGCAATATCTACAATCATGTCTACCATATCTCCGATTTGGGACACAATATGATTTACCTTATCAAATTGTGCTGAAAGCACCTTAATCGAATCATTAATATTGGTCATGCCCTTATTTACTTGTTCCATATCATTCTTGCCATTCTGAGAGAGCTCAACACTTTCCCGAATGAGAACGTCTGCCTCTTTTCCCTCAACATTCGCCTGCTGAATCAAGGCTGCAAGATTATCCATCTGCTTCAATGCGTCTTCCGCTGCTCTGGAAAGCTGTTTTACCATATTTCCTAACAGCTCCATTTCCGCCTCCTGCTTCTGTGAAGAAGTCTTCAGCGAATTGGAAACTTCACCATTTTCCTCTGACTGACGCTCCAGCAAACCTGCGATATTACTGATTTCTGAAATAGTTCCCCTCATCTGTGAAATGAATAACTGCATATTATTACTCATTCTTGCAATTTCATCATTTCCCTTACTGCTGATATCCTGTGAAAAATCACCCTCTGCAATTCTGTCGATTGCTGTCGTCATATGCTTTACAGGTCTTACAATGCCGTTGACAATATGAAGAAT
This sequence comes from uncultured Roseburia sp., assembly GCA_964387365.1. GTDB lineage: Bacteria > Bacillota > Clostridia > Lachnospirales > Lachnospiraceae > COE1. The sequence goes on from CAYLWP010000147.1 coordinate 2,517, forward strand.
CGCTATACTCAGCACTGCCGCTGCCAAAACACCAATAATCAGCATGATACTTTCCATTTGAATCATATCTGACAGTACCTTTTCTTCTTTCTCATAAGAAATCAGATACCAGTCTATGTTTTTTATTGGATTGATACATACATAATAGTTGCTTCCATCCACATCCAACGGAATGATACCGCTTTGATCCGCTGCTAATGCCTTTCCGACTTCCGTATACAGGGAACCGATTCCCGGCGTTCCTAAGGTAACTGCCAGCATTTCCTCATTCGCATCGGCTATAATAGTCTGTGTACCCTTGGTTACCAGAAATGCAGAATCACCCTTCTTCGTAGATATGTCAGATACCAGACCTACTACATAATCCAAATACACATCGGTTGCCAATACTCGCACTGCCGGCGCATAATCAACACGCACAGAGGCACTTACGCATACCTGCCCTGTCATGGAATCATAGTATGGCTCGCCAAATGCAAATGTGTCGTTATCCTTACCATCCACATACCATTCGCGCTCTACCAGAACCCAATCGCCCTCCGGAACCCAGCCGGAGCCGTCCAGATATACACCGCTATCGTCACCCATATAAAGACCACTCGAATATGCTTCATTTTTATTTAATGATGTTTCAAGATACTTTAATATTGCGTTATCGTCCGCAAACACATTGTCTTCGATTGCATTCTGATATATTTGCAGCTCAGCAAAAATCTTTGTTGTCCAGGCGCTGATTTCTTCCGCATACCCCTGAGACTTTGCCTGTAATTTTTCCTGAGAAATCTTAATTACCACATTTCTTGACAAAACAAAAAAAGATACAATTAAAATTAATACTATCGGAATAACCACACCAATTAACTTTATTCGTATACTCAAACCTTTTTTCTTCTGCATATCCACACCTCTTTACCTATTCTGACAATTATCGTAATTATTCAGTACCTTCATAATTACGATGCAAAAATCCATTTTATTATCTAATATAATAAAGCCAAATTTATTATATCACTTCGTTGTTTGTCTGACAATATATGGTTGATAGTCAAATAAACTGATTTTCGGAGTGTTCAGACAGGTATACTTTTTATTACATAGGAATTCCTATGTAATAGAAAAGTGGAAGGTTTGTACCTTCCACTACATGATACTGTTATTTAACAATGAAACTTTTCGCTTTCCTTAGGTTTTCTTTTTGCTTCCATTGCTACCTTCATAGCAGCCTTTCTTTCATAGATAGCATCTACCTCTTTTTCGATATTGACCGGCGGATAATGCAGACCGCTCTTCAAGGCCTGTACCATCTGTTCGGTACGGTTACGAATCTTATACTCCTTACCATCCTTGATAAAGATATTGCCGGTCTGTCCGAAGATTAACTGAACCCCGTTTTCTACGCAGGCATCGTGAACCTTCTTTACCCATTCGTAATGCAGCGGTCTGGAACCAAGATAGTTTTCACCTCCGGCAAGAACCGTTTCAATTTTTCCGGTCGCCAGATACGGTGCAACATCCACTTCACCGATAAACGGCTTTAAGCTGACCCATCGGTGCTTTGCCGGTACGTCAAGCAAATATTGCATACGTTCTTCCAAACGTTTCTGATTTTCACAGGATACGGAAAAGGATACATTATCCCATCCATAGCCCCAGTCAGCCGGCAGACAGTCCTTAATACGCTGCGCGCGCTTCGTTAAAAGAGAAAAGGTCACATCAGGACGCCGGCGAATAAATTCCCACGCCTCGTCTCTCCATTCATCTGCTTCCTCAAGAAAGAAATCACTTGCCATACATACACGCACAAAAGAACCGCTCGGCAGCTTGTAATTGCCATTCTTATCCTTTTTCACAGGGAGATTAAAGTCCGACTTATTTCTAACTACCTCATTCGTATCCCTTCCATAACGCTTGTCAAGAAAGTACGCATAACAGTTCTGACATCCTTCACTACATCTGTGGCAGCCATGCCACGGGTTCCAAATCTTATCATTTAAATCCATACTCTTTCTCCTTCCTTTCGGCACATGTTTCCATTCCTATCTTCACCTAACGGCTGCAAACGGTAATATCAGCTTTCTTCTAAAATTCTGTTTGCTTCCTGAGCAAGCGCTACCAGCTCATCAAACTTGTCCTCTCCCAGTCCGTTCATCAACAGCTCCAACTGCTGATTCAGGTCTGTCTTGGCATCCTCTACCAGTTCCCATGCCTTATCTGTAAGTCTGACAAAATAAACACGCCTGTCCTCCGGTGACTGCTCCTTGGTTATATACCCCTTTTCCGACAAAGAGGTCAAATGTGCTGTAATCATAGGCTTAGACACACCTAATAACTCTGCAAGCATTACAGATGTATGTGGTCCCTGTGTTTCTGCTACGATATTCAATACTCCCATCTCACTCGGGCGGATAGGAAGTCCTTTTTTCAGTTCCATGTAATTTTTAGTAAATATCGAAAGCACGGCATTTGCTTTGAAATATTTATCCATCAAAACACCTCTGTCAAAAAGTTCATATACATTAACTTTATTATAGTTAATCTACATTAACCAGTCAAGCAAAAATACAAATATTTTCCTATTCGTCACGGAGATTCAGCCACTCCTCTGCAAGCGCACTAAGTCCGAACATTTCCCAAAGCTCATCGTCGGCCTCATCACCAACGGAATATCCACCCCAGGAGCCAAACACCAGAGAACCACAATCATCCGTACCCTTGAATACTGTCAGATTTTCTCCATTCTCCAATGTCAATGTCAGCCTTGCTCCATATCCGCAGCCACCTACACCGGTAAGCTCAGCACTTTTCAAGATTTCTTCTAATCGGGATAAATGGTTTTCGTCAAGATAAAGCGGTTCTTCCAGCCAACTGCAATCAAAGCGGGCTTCTTTTATGGGCGCCGTAATACTATCAGGACTGGCAAATTGATACCCGCATTTCTCTACTGCCAAATCCAAAACTGACTGTGGCACTTTGTTTTCTGAAAAATAATGCGCTTCGCCATTTATTCTCAAGGTTGCACCAAATCCATACCCTTCTGTAACCTTCTGTGTATCCTCTGTTAATATACCGGCGGCCTCTGGCAGGATCCAGATACTTAGCGAAGGTAGAGTTTAGCTCCTGACGGGAATCCGCAGGCTGAATGAAAACATATTCTGAGTCTGCTGTCCGATACATCCAACTATTCTCTATCACATATCCCTCATCCGTAATTGCCTGTACTCCATGTTCATCCTTAACTCTATCCATAGCTTCATAATTTTCTTCCGAATAAAAAATCTGATAGTGTTTATCACTTGTGTACCCCATGTCCTGCATTTTATAAAGAGGGCTATTGAGCCCATCACCATTATAATGACCAACTATGTAGGATGTTTTCCCATCTGTGCTTTCTCTTGCTATAAGTGTATATTCATCTAAAAGAGTTACGTACTCTTCCAGAACTTCTGCTTTTTTCGTCTCAGACATATCCCGGAACTCCATGTCAGAAACAGATAATTCCAGATAATATGCCAAATCCTGTAAAACTGCGTTTTCTTCCGTTTGTTCAGGAGCAAGCAATACTTTTTCCTGATTGGTATCTGTTCCGTCAAATTCCGCCACGTTACCACTTTCTTCTGAAGCAATCCTAACCTCCACATTACGAACGCTTTCATGAACATGAATATCTTCCGTTGTGGGATTTGTCAAAAAACAGATTGCAACGATAATACATACTACAATTGCTATCATAGTAATCAAAAATGCAGGCCTTTTATAGCTCAATATTGATTTCACTCTCTCCTTCACACCCTCTTCTCCAAACGTCAAAGGATATGCCAACACCTTGCGTCTCTGTGTTGCACAAGACACCAATGCTCTGGAATACTCTTTCTTATCATCAAAACTCATATTTTTAATTACTTTTTCATCGCAGGCAAGTTCTATGTCTTTACATAGCATGATATAAGCAATCCAGCAAAGAGGATTGAACCAATAAACACACAAAAGCAGCTAGCCAAATGGCCGCAGCACCTATGGTGATCCATTCTCCGCAGATGAGCTTTTTCGTGTGCAATAATATAGTCCATTTCATTCTCACTTAAAACAGAAGAAAGATAGATTCTTGGCTTAATAATACCTAAGATAAAAGGGGACTTTACTGCATCACAAAGATATACGTTTTCTTTATAAAGTACCGTTTCTCTTACACATAAACGCAGTCTAATCATACTTATCGCTGCGAAAACCGGAGTCTCCATACACGATTTCATCATCTTCCCTGATTAATTTTGAAGTCTC
>CAYLWP010000148.1:0-6747 GCA_964387365.1 uncultured Roseburia sp.
CCGATGCATCTTCCCTTGCGCCTCTCATCATCCGGCTGCTTTCTGTAAGTTCCCATGTATCGTACTTATTCTTTTCATCGCTTTTCTATACCATATATACCTTCAGAGTAAACTTACTTTGCTCCGAACGATATAGATATTATATTCATTTCATTTTTGTTTGTCAACAGGAAAGCATCAGAAAAGCCCCCAGATTGCCCCGCATCCCTTTGCTTGCGCGGTGGCTGAATAAAATCTCAGGATTGCAACAGGTGCAGACATCGGTTACCTCAATCTGCTCTCTCGGAACGCCTGCCTCCCGAAAGATAATATCATTTGCATACCACAAATTCAACTGATATTTCTCCGCACTTGTCTGATATAAGAGCTTTTCATCCTTGCTGTGTGTCACAAATGTCTCCCTGAAAGCATCTGCTACATCAAGGCTTACTTCGTAGCAGTCCTGACAAATGGACGGTCCAATCGCTACATAAACATCCTCCGGTCTTGTTCCGTATTCCTCTGCCATTGCCTGTAAGGTTACAGCTCCCATCCTGTTAACCGTGCCGCGCCAGCCGGAATGTGAAAGTCCTATCGCCTTGTGTACCGGATCAACGATATATAATGGTACGCAATCTGCATAAAATGTAGCAAGCACGATTCCCGGTTCATTCGTAATCAAACCATCAATATCCGTATAATCTCTTGGCTTGATGACGCCCTTCCCTTTATCCCCGGCAGTTACCTTTCTGACATTTGTAGTATGTGTCTGGTCCGAGCATACGATATCCTCCGGCTTGCAGCCAAGTAACTTGGCAATTCTCCGATAATTTTCATCTACATGCCCCTCCTCATCCCCGCGTGTATAGCTTAGATTCATACTTCCCAGATATCCCTTGCTGACACCACCGAAACGTGTGGAAAAGCAATGCTTTACAATTCCTGTCCGTTCCAGTCCCGGAAATGTAAAATACATCAAATCCGCTTCCTGCTGTATAGTTTCGTGCTCCGCAATTTCTTTTATATAAAAATGGTTTTCTTTGCAAACCACTTGTTTTCCTTTTCTGTGAATCTGAATCTTTTCTGTCATAATTGTCCTTTCTGTCTATTCCTCAGGTTTGGTGGTTCCCAAGTTCAAATGCCTTATCATGCCGGCATGATAAGGCATCTTGACCTTTTAATAAATATGCGAAAATGCATTCCGATACCAGGTAATCTCCTTATCGCAAATAGAAATCACATCATATCGTACTGCACAGAATTCTCCGATTCCATGCGTCAGTCTGTAGTAATCCGCAACACGGCAGATTTTCTTCTGTTTTCCAACCGTCACAGCCTCGGCAGGACTACCGCTCTTTAAGCTCTTTCGATATTTTACCTCGAAAAAAATGAGATATTCCTTATCTCTCCCTATCAGGTCTATCTCACCGACACGATTTCTGTAATTTCTTTCCAGTATCCGAATCCCTTGCTTTTTCAAATAATCAGCTGCCAGTTCTTCGTACTCGGCACCTGTTTTTCGTGTATTCATTTCCAACTTCCTCATCTGTAAATAGTTACGGTAATTTATTTTTATGCGCTGATATTTTTTCCTTAATCTTATCCATACTGTCAACAAAGACAAGTATTTCTGCTACGACCTCGTACAACTCGGGCGGTATCATATCACCGATTTCCAGCTTTGATAAGGTATTTGCCAGCTTATCATCTCTGTGCACCGGAATATCAGACGCCTTTGCCTGCTCAATTATACGCTCAGCAAGAGCACCGCGCCCCATGGCAACTACCTTTGGAGCCTGGTCATCCGGATTATATTCCAATGCCACTGCCTGTTTTCTGAAGTTTTTTCTTTTATCTTCCAACCAGTTTCCCTGCCTTTCATTGTTCTTTCGTAATTATGTTCTTACAGTCTCAGCATCAAGTGCTTCGACCTGTCCTGAACAGTTACGTTCTTTCAAAACGCTTCCGTCATGATTACTACATACGTATATCAAAGTTCTGATACACCAATGGTGCCGACAATGCGTCTGCCTGCTCCTCTATCTGTTCAAATACCGTTTTCTCGGAAATACGCTTCTCTACAAAGGTCTGGCTCTGATACCCCTTTTTCACCAGACGCTCAGTCAGTTCTTCCATATGCCCCAAAAGCAAAGCCACCGAATCCTCTTCCGGATAAAACTTCGTAGCGACCTGTCCGTTATTCGTATTTAACGCAATATTAATATCCAGATTGCCCAGATACTCCATATCAAGATGAAGGATTGCCGTCAGCATACCGTCCTTTTTTGCCAGATTCCGTTTATTGGTATACACATACAGCTCTCCCTGCGCCTGTGAACCCTTGAGCTTTAGAGGCAGCTGTACATACTGGAACATCTGGTTCATCTGATTCATAAATTCTACATTTTCACGGATGTTCTGCAACGTATCACCTGTGCCGTTCCGGTTCTGAGCCATAGCCTGCTCCATAATCTGTGATAATTTTTGACTCTGTTGCAGGATTTTTTGATAGAATTCCTTTATTTTTCCGTCTTCTGTCAACTCCTCCGGCGATAAAGACCATTCATTTTGCAAGGTATCCTTCAAAAGTTCCCGAAATTGCTCAGAGCGAAACAACTTATCCCTGCTTTGTATTTTATCTGTTGTCTGTTCCTCAGGCAATCCTTCCAACTGCTTCATTAATTCTGCCAGCTTTACAGCAGAGTCATTCTGCGAAGAAACTTGCAAGACTGCATTGGTATCAAATGTCATTGCTTTCTCCGCAGCATTTCCCGATGCAGCCAAGCCATGCAGCGTACCCTCTGTTGCCTGTGCTGTCATGCCTTGTGTCGTTTCCGTTTTACCCTGAGATGCGAGTCCCTGCACGGTCTCCGACATGTTCTTTAAAGCCATATCTTGATTCGGCAGTCCCTGCGGGTTTTCCATCGTTCCCTGTACGTTCTCCTGTGTACCGGAAGCTTTTCCTACATTTTCCGTTAACAGGCGAAGCACCTGCTCCATAAAGTCTCCTGCTTTTACCAGCGGACTGCTCTGCCCTGTTGCAGGCACAGCCGTCTCCGTATTACCGGCCGCAATCGTATCATACAGCTTACCAATATCCTTAACAACGTCCTTAATACCGTCAAAAAGCTTATGCTCCATATTTCGATAATGTGACAGCTGTGTCAGATTGGCGTCTGTCAGCTTTACTCCTAGCTGTTGTAAACGAATCAGGCTCTCTATATTAACCTGCGGATGCTGCAGAAGCTGTCTGTTAAAAAGAGCCAGCGAACTCTTATCAATCGGCATGCCGTTTTCAATCAATCGTGCTACCATCTGCAGATTTTTATCATTAACTGCAAGATTTGCCTCCTTGAGCGCTGCCTCACCAACTCTTTGCTGCAACAGATTGGTATAAATCGGTTTTAATACTATCTTGGAATTCTGATTCGACTGAACCTGAAACGTAAGAAGCTGTCCGAGGGCAAGCTGTACATCTCCCTCCAGCCTTGCCGCCATATACAGCCCGTTAGTAAGCTGAAGCTGTACATCCTGCCCATTGACAGACATAATTTCTCCCTGAAAGGTATCTCCCGGCTGAAGCTCCAATATCGCCTCGGAAGATACCTGCTGTGTTGTATATGGTGTATTGATATTCTGTAATCCTTGCTGCCCCATGCCGGTCTGCAATGGGTTATAACCAAGAAAATTATCCATACAGCTCCCCCCTACACAAAGTTCCCGATAAAGGTCTGTCTGTGAATCAGCGAAGGCCCTTTTCTTTTTAGCGCCTCAATATGTACCGCCGAACCATAGCCCTTATTATCCGCAAAATGATATTCCGGATATACCCGGTCGTACTCTGCCATCAGTCTGTCTCTTGTAACCTTGGCAATAATGCTTGCAGCTGCAATCGACATGCTCTTCGCGTCACCCTTGATAATGGGAACCTGACGAATATCCACCTGCGGTATTGTCACTGCATCATTTAATAATATATCGGGTTTTACGGACAATTTACTTATAGCCTCGCGCATTGCTTCATAGGTCGCCTGCAAAATATTAATCTCATCAATTCTTGTATGCGATGCGTAGCCGATGCCAACCGCAACTGCCTCCTGCATGATTATGTCATACAGCTCTTCTCTCTTCTTCTCACTTAACTGCTTGGAATCATTGATATATAAAATCTTACAGTCCTTTGGCAGGATAACTGCACTTGCTACAACAGGCCCTGCGAGCGGTCCTCTTCCAACCTCGTCGATACCACAGATATAACCGCAGGACTCATATTCTTTTTCATAGCGTTTCATTTCCTCGGTACGCAGAAGCTCCTTTTCCAGCGCCTCGATTCTTTTTTTGGCCTTTGCAACCAGCGCCTGTACGCCGGCTCTTTCATCCACCTCGTAATTTTGTATAAAAAGAGGCAGCTCTTTATCAGCCGCTGCCTGTAATTCCGTCTTTATTTCACCGATTTTCTTCTCTGCCATACCCTGTTCCTCTCTGACTTCTCTTTTCTGTTACTGGTGCTTCAAAATACCGAACTTATCAAACGGCCAGATTCTGAGCCATGCTCTACCTATAATATCCTCACGCTTGATATTTCCAACAGACTCTTCCCTGCTGTCGGAGCTGTTATTACGATTATCTCCCATAACAAAGTACTCATCTTCGCCCAATACAACCGGTTCAATGACTCTGCCGGCATACTGTATCACCTCTTTGCCATAGGATTCCTCAAGAATCTCTCCGTCAATGTAAATATTTCCCTGCTCGTCAATCTGCACGGTTTCTCCCGGCATACCGATAATACGCTTGATATAATAAACCGGCTCTGTATCAATATAATACGCAAAGTCCGGTTTGAACGGAAATACAATAATGTCAAATCTCTGCGGATCCGAAAAGCGATAAGTAATCTTATCAACAATCAGATTATCGTTTTCACTTAAGGTTGCTTCCATACTGCTTCCGCTAACCTGTGTTCTCTGTCCGACAAACGTTATAATCAGATATGCCGCACATAAAACCACCAATAAATAGATACTTGTACTCAATATTTCCTTCAATACATTTTTCATTTTGTATTCCCCGATTCCTATATTTTCTTATCGTTGCCCTCTTTTTCAGGCATAGCCGTAAATTACAGAAGCTCTAATGTGATTTTTCCGAGTCGTCCGCTTCTAAAGTCCTCCACCAGCAAAGAGGAAGCCTTCATAATATCAAGCTCTTCTCCCTTAAGATAACATCTTCTGCTGACACAAATTGCCTTCAGGACTTCATAAGCGTCCCCCTGCTCTTCATCAATATCATATCTCGCCTTTAATATTCCCGGATATGACTTCGTTACGAACTTAATCAGCTCATAAGCAAGCTCATCCAGATGAACAATTTCATCATTCATAGAACCAATCATGGCAAGATGTAAGCCAACTGTCTGGTCCTCAAACTTAGGCCATAAAATACCGGGAGTGTCTAACAGTTCCAAACCTTTATTCAATCGAATCCACTGTTTTCCCTTGGTAACACCCGGCTTATTACCTGTCTTGGCACATGCCTTTCCCGCAAAAGAATTGATGAAAGTAGACTTTCCTACGTTCGGAATTCCCACTACCATTGCTCTGACAGGTCTGTTAATAATGCCGCGCTTTCTGTCGCGCTCAATCTTTTCCTTACAAGCCTCCTGCACCACGCCCTGAATCGCCTTGATGCCTGCACCGGACTTCGAGTTAATCTCCAGCGCATGGACTCCCTGTTCCTTAAAATACTCCATCCAGAGCTTATTCTGTCTGGAATCGGATAAATCCGACTTATTCAGCAGAATAATTCTTGCCTTATTCCTGCCAAGCTCATCAATATCAGGATTCCTGCTTCCAAGAGGAATACGCGCATCCACCACTTCTATTACAAGGTCAATCAGCTTGATATCCTCCTGCATCATTCGCTTTGCCTTGGTCATATGACCCGGATACCATTGATATGTTGCCATACTTTTCTTCCTTTCCATAATCGGCCTGAGTCGTACTCATGCCTGACGAATTTATTATTCCACTAATCCCAGTGCGCTGTCCTGTGCCGCCATGCGGAACCACGCCTTACCGATAATATACTTTTTCTCAACATTACCGATATTGGCAGAACGGCTGTCCTCACTGTTATTACAATTATCCCCGATTACAAAATATTCATCTTCACCGAGCTTTATCTCATTTTCCGCAAGCCCCGGTTCTGCAATCTTATCGTTAAAATAATCCTCCTGCGTTTCCCCGTTCACATACAAAATACCGTTTTTGATATGCACGGTATCTCCCGGCACTGCAACGACACGTTTTACATAGTAATGCGCCTTCTCATTTCCATTCGGTTGAAACACAACCACATCGCCTACCTTAGGCGAAGCTACTCTATATATCAGTCTGTTTAAGAAGATTTCCTGTCCGTTATACAGGCACGGTTCCATGGAGGAACCAATGACACTAGTTTTCATTCCCACACAATAGACAATCACAATCGCCAGAAATGCCGATACACAAATCCAGAAAATCCAGCTGATAATCTCCTTAATCAACACCATATTCAATTTTTTCTTCTTCTGATAAAATGTAAGTCCTTTTCTTCTTCCCATAGGTTAGATTATACTCCAATTGTGTGTTCAAATCAACATAAAACGGAGCCCTATAAGGACTCCGTTCATCTGCTCATTCATATGAACTATGACTAAAATGAATTACTTGTAATTATTCAGTACCTTCATAATTACGATGAAAAATCCATCCTAAATTTGCTTCG
>CAYLWP010000149.1:0-6738 GCA_964387365.1 uncultured Roseburia sp.
GGTACTGAAATGAGTGGCATGGTAGACGGCTGGTGTGGCACATTCCCCCACTGAAACCGAATTTACCCGTAGGTCAGAGGATTGATTTGCACAAGCGCAACCGAAGACGCATATGATAATCATAAAAAAGGAATGATACGTTATGGATTTTAACAGACCATTTCCGAATTATCCGGGTTATCAGACGTATCGCAACTGGGATCAGCTCAGTGAGGACCGTGTGCTTGAGGACTTAGAATATTTGCAGCAGATGTATCCTGCTTATGCGAAACGCTATCAGGTGAAGGTCAGGGACATCCTGAACCGGATGGATTACGAGGGAAGTGTGATTTACGACCAATACCCTGATAAGTGGCAACTGGAACAATTGGTGCGCAGTATTGTGATGATTCTGAAAAATGAAGAAAGAGAAATGAATCCGCAACAGCCGGGAGTGCCGGAAGACTCCAAGTGGGTGTGGATTCAGGAGCTTGTTACTGTTTTGCTGTACTATGAAGTATTGAAGAGACGGCAGAAGAGACAAAGTCACTACTATTTTTAAATGAAAATGCCTGATCCTAAAACCGATCCCAAAAGTTGGACTAAAATCTAACAATTGGAGGTCGGTTTATTTTTAGTAACATAATATTGAAAAACTCCCCACATATAGAGTAAGATGTAAAGGAAAGTTTTCAAATGATTGGGAGAGGGAGAGAATGAAATTAACACATGGTATGAAGGAGCTTATCATCAGAAAGGAAATTACTGGAAATTACTGGAAAGATAGTATTATATTTGACGCTAGGAATTCTGCTTACAGGTTTTGGTGTCTTTATCAAATTGGATGTATACATGTATCTTTTCGTGTGGTTTTTTGTTTTTATTGCGACTCATACCACGGCAATGTTTATACAAGATGTTAAACAGGATCGTATAACAGTATACAAAGCAGAAGCGGTTGACAATTTCAAAGTATGGAAAAGAAATGGTAGGGAACTTCGGATTACATTAAAATTAGGTGAAAATAATTATTATACGACGAAAGCCAGAAGAAGCGATTATAGAAGAGTGCAGATGTGGGAACCCTGGATTATTGTACAGGGCGATAATGATACGCAGTGTTACCCGATGTACTATTTTGATAAAGTGATTGATTAAGGTGAACGGTGGAAAGGTATGGTTTATTCATATGAATGAGTTAAGAAAACTGATTGAGGAATACATAGAAAAGAAGGAAACAATTCTTTCTGCGATTGCAAGTAATCCTGTCAATCGGGATAAAATAAGCAAGATGAAGCTGCGTCCCGTAGTGATGAAGGAACAGCTCAGCTTTCAGGCAGAAAGTTTTATCGGAACAAAGGCATATCACAAGAATCTGGCGCCCTGTGAGCTTGCGGACTATATAGAACAGAGTATGACAGAGGATTTCAAACAGTTAGAGCTTGAAACCGGAACAGAGAAGGTAACAGTGCTTGTCAGCAAAAAGGGCAAGGTAACGATAAAACGAAAGAAAAAACAACAGGTACAGAAGCTTTCTGAGGAAGCGATGAATCATAATAAGAAAAAGCAGTATGTCTTACCGCAGGATATGCCTGTGCCATTTTTGGTTGACTTAGGAGTGCAGACGCCGGAAGGAAAGATTGTCAATGCAAAGTATGACAAGTTTCGTCAGATTAACCGTTATTTGGAGTTTGTGCGTGATATTCTGCCGGGTCTTCCAAAGGACAGAACGCTGACGATTATTGATTTTGGCTGTGGAAAGTCTTATCTGACCTTTGCTTTATATTATTATTTGAAAGTTATGAACAAATATGACATTCGTGTCATCGGACTTGATTTAAAAGAGGATGTAATTGCCAAGTGTAATGCACTGAGCAGGAAGTACGGCTATGATGAGCTTACCTTTCATGTAGGTGATATCAGTACCTACGAGGGTGTGGATGAGGTCGATATGGTGGTAACGCTTCATGCCTGTGATACAGCTACGGACTATGCCTTGGAGAAGGCTGTGCGCTGGAATGCAAGCGTTATCCTTTCGGTTCCGTGCTGTCAGCATGAAGTCAATAAACAGATAGCCTGCAAGGAGCTGGAGCCGATTTTAAAATACGGTCTGATTAAGGAGAGAATGTCGGCCCTGATTACGGATGCCTTGCGCGCAAACCTCCTCGAGGAGCAGGGGTATGAGACGCAGATTCTGGAATTTATTGATATGGAGCATACACCTAAGAACATATTGATTCGTGCCGTGAAGAAAAACGGCATGCGATATCAGAATAAACATCAAACAGATGTAAGACAGCTGGAAGAATTTCTGCAGGTAAAGCCTACCTTGGAAAGACTGCTTCACTCGTAAGGAGCAGCGGGAGTGGCCTGCTGTGTATGGTAAAATGGGAGTAGAGAGAAATGAAGAAACATATTATAAAGATATCGGTCTGCCTTGTGGTATTTTTGGCGACTCTTATCATCAGCAGTAATGTATATAATCAGGGAAATGCCGATATGACAGCAACGATGGAGTCGGCAACGCTTCCGGTGGTTCGTATGTTGAACGGGGGAATTTCGTTTAATACCCTGTACGGATACCGACAGGAGATGGACGGCAGACTTTTTAGGGACACCATAACACCTCTGGAAACAGGCAGAAAGTTATCTTTCGCCATAGATAAGTATGGTAATGAGGTTACTAGCCTGCAATTTGAAGTACGAAGCATAGACGGTACGAGACTAGTGGAAAGTACACAAATCAGTGACTATACAGAGTATGGGGATTCGCTTCGCACGACGGTGAATATAAAGGATCTGATTGAAAAAGAGAAGGAATATAACTGGATTCTGAAGCTGGAGACACCGACAGAAACCATCAGCTATTACACAAGAATTATTGATGCAGAGGAGTATTATACAAGGGAAAAGCTGGAATATGTGAAGAGTTTCCACGAGAAAACCTTTGATAAGGAGCAGGCAAAGGAGTTGGTTACCTATCTGGAATCCAATTCCAAGGGTGATAATACCACCTTAAGCAAGGTCGATATTCATTGTAGTCTGACTCAGATTACCTGGGGCGATTTGCAGATTACAAGACTTACAGAGCCGGATATTATCATTTCTGAAATAGAAGCGTCGACAGCATCTGTCAGAATGAACTATATCGTGCAGTCGGTAAAGGGTAAAAATAAATACCTCTACAATGTCAGTGAATTTTACCGCATCCGATATACAACAAGCAGAGTATATCTGCTTGATTATGAGAGAACCATGAACCAGATTTTTGACACCGGTGCAGACGTATATGCAAGTAATAAGATTATGCTGGGTATTCGTGATGCTGATGTGCAAATGCTGGAAAGTGACGGTGGCAGTAACCTTGCCTTTGTGAATGAGGACCAGTTGTTCTGCTATCATGCAGCAGATAAAAAGTTTGCCAGCCTGTTCAGCTTTTACGAGGGTACGGATTTAAGAACCTATCATAATCAGCATGATATTAAGATATTGAATGTTGATGAAACCGGAAACGTAACCTTTATGGTGTATGGCTATATGAATCGAGGCCGTCAGGAAGGGAGACTTGGAATACAGATTTATGAATATAACGGTATGCTGAATACAGTAGAAGAGCGCATCTTTATTCCGTATCATAAATCCTTTGCGGCATTAAAGGCAGATGTTGAGCAGCTTTCCTATGAAAATAAGACGAATGTTGTATATCTGTATCTGGATGGCTCTATTTTTGCGGTCAATATAGAAGAACAAAGCTATACAGAGGTGGCGTCCAAGCTTCAGGAGGGCAGCTTCCGGGTATCTGACAGTGATGAAATGTTAGTATGGCAGAATGCAAGCAACGCTTATGACTGCACGATGCTGATATTAATGAATCTGAATACCGGCAATCGTAAGGAAATCAGCGTAAAGGGTGATAAACGTATTCTGCCGCTTGGCTTTATCGGTGAGGATTTAATCTATGGAATAGCTCAGTATGAGGATATCCGCGTGGATTATTCCGGCTCAATTACGTTTCCGATGTATGCCGTATACATTCAGAATGAAAACGGAGATATTCTGAAAAATTACGAACAGCCGGGCGTTTATGTTATTGGAAGTACAGTGGTTGATAATCTGATGACTTTAAAGCGTGTGAAAAAGGATGAAAACGGTGAAGGCTATCAGGAAATTACAGATGACCAGATTATGAATAATGTCATTGAAGCGGGCGGTTATAATTCCTCTGAGGTGGTTGCCACACAGGATTATCAGAAGATTGTGCAGCTTGTCTTAAAGGGAAATATAGAACCGAAAAATCTTAAGTTTACAGAGCCTAAGGAGGTTATTTACGAAGGGGAAAGAAATCTGGCTATTCAAATTGCAAATCCAATCGAACGTTTTTATGTATATGGTAAGGATGGAATTGTGGGAGCCTATACACAATCGGCAGAGGCAGTCAATCTGGCATATGAGAATACAGGAACCGTTGTCAATGAAGCGGGCGAATATATCTGGAAGAGAAGTGCAAGAAGCACCAGAAATCAGATTATGGCAATTCAGGGAACAAAGAAGGAGGAAGGAACTTCTGCTCTTGCAGTCTGCTTGGAAACGATACTTTCCTTTGAGGGATTTTCCAGAGATGTACAGGAGATGCTGGACAGGAGGATGACCGTAACGGAGATTTTGGAAGAAAGCATGCCTGAGGTACAGGCGTTAGAGCTTAGCGGAGTAAGTCTTGATGCAGTTTTGTACTATGTGAATCAGGACATCCCGGTTCTTGTAACCTTAGAGGAGGACGATGCGATGTTAGTCATCGGCTTCAATGAACTGAATGTGGTTGTCATGAATCCGAACAACGGTAATGTATATAAAATTGGAATGAAGGATGCAACCCGGATGTTTGAGGAGCAGGGCAATCTGTTTGTGACTTACTTATAAGAAAAAAGCGATGCGATTAATAAAAACAGTTATTAAAAATAAAATAGCTAAAAATACTATCAATTCTTATGTAGACTAACTATTGAAAGAAAATTATATGAATGCTATACTGATGATACTTTGGGTCAGACAATAGCTTTACTATAAAGCTGTTGCATGAAAAGAAAGTACATGGAGGGAATTCATATGAAAAGAAAATGGAGCTTATGGCTTGCGCTTACAATGATGCTGGTATGTATGCTGCAGATGACGGTTTTTGCGGCAGGGCAGACAGTAACCATCAGTCATTGTATGATTTCGGGAAAGGATGTAACAGTAATCGCTTCGGGTGCAGTTGCTCCGAGTGATACAGGATTGTATTATTTATTTGAACTGAAGCCTTATGAGGCCGGTGTTGGCGCAAGAGTTGATTTTTGTGCATCTGCTCCGGCAGCAGAGATGGTTCAGTTTACGACACCGCTGAACTTTAATTCGGCATCTTCGAAGCTGTATTCCAGATTTGTTGTTACAGCATATCAGGGTGGTGTATTTGTACCGGTAAGTAATGAGATGTATCTTACGAATCCGGAAGCAGTGGCTGCAAAGGCAACCGGTTATCCGGTAAGATCTAAGAAGGGTTTAACTGCTGACTGGAGATACAGTACGGACTTGAGTGCCTTAGGTGCAGGATATGCGGCTTATGAGCTTGATATCAGCAGATTCTTTACAGCAGGTGGTACAAGCTATACTTATAATGGAAAAACATATAGCTTTAATTCCGGCGTTGTTGCAGAATATGATGCAGTGTGTCAGCTTTTTGCAAAAGAAGGCGTTAATGTTGTTATGGTAATCAAGAATTCATATAATGCGGCAACTGCTGATTTGATTCCGCCTTTGGCTCGCGTACCGGGCATGAACTGCTATGCAATGAATGTTTCAGAACAGGGCGGAACAGAAAAAATTGCTGCATTTATGTCATTTCTTGCAAACAGATATTCCGGTTCTAAGGGAACGATTCATACATGGATTATCGGTAATGAGATTAACAATAATTCCCCTTGGCACTATGCGGGAAATATGGGAGCAACAGAGTTTGCAGCATATTATGCAAAGGAATTCCGCCTTTGCTACAATGCAATCAAGAGCCAGAATGCAGGTGCCAGAGTATATTTAAATATTGACCAGAGATGGACACATACAGACTCTAATCCGCTTGCCTATGCAGGAAGAACTGTTTTAGATACCTTTGCAGCAAATATTAAGGCATCCGGTGATATTGACTGGGGATTATCCATTCATCCGCATCCGGTTCCGTTATTTAATGCTCAGTTCTGGAATTTACCGCCGGCATATGCGGCTATGAAGCTGGTTACCCATGCAGACAATTCCAGGATGGTTTGTCCGACAAATGTAGATGTCATTACAAACCATATGGCATTACCTGAGCTTCTTTCACCGACAGGAAACGTACGTCACATTCTGATATCAGAAATGGGCGTTACATCCCAAAACGCACAGATTCCTACGGATCAGAATATGCAGGCAGCAGCAATGCAGTATGCATATAAATTGACAGCGTCTAATCCGTTTATCGAGGGCGTCATTATCCACAGACAAATTGACCATTTGTCAGAGGTAGTGAACGATGGTATGGCAGTTGGTATCAGGGATGTCAACGGAACACCAAAGGTGGCATTTAATGTATTTAAGTATATGGATACCAATAATACAACCTATGCGAACTTTGCACTTCCGTATATCGGATTGACAAGCTGGGCACAGGTTGGATTGCAGTAGACGTAATATTCAGGGGCTGTGAAAAAAGCACTCCGCACAAAAGCAGTCCCTAGCTAATAATCGATA
>CAYLWP010000150.1:0-6725 GCA_964387365.1 uncultured Roseburia sp.
GTAATGCCTTTTCAAACTGCTTTAACAATACACGCTCGTCCAGTGTTTTTTCCAGCTCGAAGTCATATACCTGCTTAGGATCAAAGACTGCTTTTTCCTTCTGATACGGATTATTCAGAATCTGGCTTAAATCAAGTCTGGTTGTTCCTTCAGGAATATTTTCCTTAACCTTTAACAGATCCGTTCTTCCGACAAGCTCATCTACACTTCTGACACCAAGAGCAGCCATATATTCACGAAACTCCTGGGCAATAAACTTCATAAAGTTCATTACATACTCCGGCTTACCCTTGAAGTTCTTACGAAGCTCAGGGTTCTGTGTTGCTACACCTACCGGGCAGGTATCGAGGTTACATACACGCATCATAACACAGCCCATAGTTACCAACGGAGCAGTTGCAAAGCCGAACTCCTCTGCACCAAGAAGCGCTGCAATGGCAACATCTCTTCCGCTCATCAGCTTACCGTCTGTTTCGATACGAACCTTATTACGAAGTCCGTTCTGAATCAAGGTTGTATGTGTCTCAGCAAGACCAAGCTCCCATGGAAGACCTGCATTGTGAATAGAGCTTCTTGGAGCCGCACCTGTACCTCCGTCGTAACCGGAAATCAGGATAACCTGTGCACCGGCCTTAGCTACACCGGCTGCGACAGTACCAACGCCTGCCTCAGATACCAGCTTAACACTGATTCTTGCTGCTGTATTGGAATTCTTTAAGTCATAAATCAACTGCGCCAAATCTTCGATAGAGTAAATATCGTGATGAGGTGGTGGTGAAATTAAGCCTACACCAGGGGTTGAATGTCTTGTCTTGGCAACCCAAGGATATACCTTTCCTGATGGTAAGTGTCCACCTTCACCCGGCTTTGCACCTTGTGCCAGCTTAATCTGAATCTCTTCTGCGCTGACAAGGTATCTGCTGGTTACACCAAATCGACCACTTGCTACCTGCTTGATAGCGGAACAACGGTTAATTCCGTCCGGTCCGACAACCATTCTCTCAAGGTCCTCACCACCTTCACCGCTGTTTGACTTACCATGTAACATATTCATGGCAATCGCAAGTGTCTCATGCGCTTCCTTGGAAATAGAACCGTAGGACATAGCACCTGTCTTAAATCTGGTAACAATGCTTTCTACACTTTCTACCTCTTCAATCGGAACACCCTTCTTAGGATAGTTAAAGTCCATCAGACCTCTCAGGTTCTTGATGCTTGTCTCATCATTTACCATCGCGGTATACTGCTTGAACATGTTGTAATCGCCAAGTCTTGTAGACTGCTGTAACATATGGATGGTTGCAGGATTGTATAAATGCTCTTCTGCACCACTTCTTGCCTTATGCTGTCCCGGATTGTCAAGGGTCAGGTCGGTTGCCAGTCCCAGTGGATCAAAGGCAAGCGAATGTAAATCATCTACCTGTTTTTCAATATCCTTTAATGTAACACCGCCAACACGACATACAGTATTGGTGAAGTACTTGTTGATTACGTCATAATCAATTCCGATTGCTTCGAAAATCTGCGAGCCCATATAGGACTGAATGGTTGAAATACCCATTTTGGAAGCAATCTTAACGATACCATGAAGAATTGCATCGTTATAATCATCTACTGCTGCATGATAATCCTTTTCAAGCATGCCATTGTCAATCAGCTCTTTGATAGACTCCTGTGCAAGATATGGGTTAATTGCACTTGCACCATATCCAAGTAAGGTTGCAAAGTCATGAACTTCTCTTGGCTCGGCAGACTCTAAGATTAACGCTACGCTTGTTCTCTTCTTGGTACGAACTAAATGCTTCTGAATTGCAGATACTGCAAGCAGGGAAGGAATAGCTACATGGTTCTCGTCTACTCCTCGGTCAGACAGAATGAGGATATTGGCACCATCACGATACTCTCTGTCTACCTCTAAGTACAATCTGTCGATTGCCTTTTCAAGACTGGTATTCTTATAATAGGTAATCGGAATCTCAACAGTCTTGAAGCCTTCCTTCTTCATATTTTTAATCTTTAATAAATCCGTTGTTGTAAGAATCGGATTATTAACCTTTAACAGGTGGCAGTTCTTTTCACTGTCCTCCAGAATGTTGCCTTCTTTTCCAATATATACGCTGGTAGAAGTAACGACTTCCTCACGAATCGCATCAATAGGCGGGTTGGTAACCTGCGCAAACAGCTGCTTGAAGGAATGTGATAACTGATGATGACTCTTGGAAAGAGCCGGGATTGCAGTATCAATACCCATTGCAGAAATTGCCTCGGAACCATTCAGTGCCATCGGAAGAATGCTTGTCTTAAGCTCTTCGTAGGTATAACCAAATGCCTTCTGCATTCTCTGACGTTCCTCATAAGTAAACTCAGGTACTCTTACATTAGGAATCTTAAGCTCATGCAGAGTAATCAGGTTAGAATCCAGCCACTCACCGTACGGACGACGCTTTGCATACTTTTCCTTTAAGGTGTCATCATCAATAACCTCACCCTTAACGGTATCAACAAGAAGCATCTTACCCGGACGAAGTCTGTCCTTTTTCACAATCTTAGTCGGCTCAATCGGTAATACGCCAACTTCCGAAGAAAGGATTAACTGGTCATCGGAGGTTATATAATAACGGGAAGGACGAAGTCCGTTACGGTCAAGTACCGCACCCATAACATCACCATCTGAGAAAAGAATGGAAGCAGGACCATCCCATGGCTCCATCATTGTTGCATAATACTGATAGAAGTCCTTCTTGCTCTGTGACATGGTCTTATTATTTGCCCATGGTTCAGGAATGGTAATCATAACCGCAAGAGGAAGATCCATACCGCTCATAACAAGGAATTCCAATGTATTGTCAAGCATTGCTGAGTCGGAACCTGATGCACTGACAACAGGAAGTACCTTATAAAATTCACCCTTTAAATGCTCTGACTCCATCTTTTCTTCACGAGCTATCATTCTATCAACATTACCACGGATGGTATTAATCTCTCCGTTATGTACGATAAAACGATTCGGATGTGCTCTCTCCCAGCTCGGATTGGTATTGGTAGAGAAACGGGAATGAACCATGGCAATCGCTGACTTGTAATCTTCACTCTGTAAATCCTGGAAGAAGGTTCTCAGCTGCTTTACAAGGAACATACCTTTATAAACGATAGTTCTGCTGCTAAGTGATACGACATAAGTATTGTCAGAACTCTGCTCGAATACACGTCTTGCAATGAAAAGCTTTCTGTCGAAATCAAGTCCCTTTGCAACATCCTTCGGCTTCTTAATGAATGCCTGCATAATGTATGGCATACACTCAACTGCCTTATGACCCAATACGGAAGGTACACACGGAACCTCTCTCCAGCCAAGGAATTCTAAGCCTTCCTTTTCAACGATAATCTCAAACATCTTTCTTGCCTGATTTCTCTTTAACTCATCCTGCGGAAAGAAGAACATACCAATACCATATTCGCGTTCTTCTCCCAGCTCAATGCCAAGCGGCTTTGTTACGTTAACAAAGAATTCATGGCAAATCTGTACAAGAATACCTACACCGTCACCGGTCTTACCTTCTGCGTCCTTACCGGCTCTATGCTCCAGATTTTCTACAATCTTAAGTGCATTTTCCACTGTCTCGCGGTTCTTGGTACCTTTGATGTTAACAACTGCACCGATACCGCAGTTGTCATGTTCAAATTCCGCTCTGTGAAGTGGTGCCTCCGGAACATTCATTTTTGCATCAAACATCTTTCTTTCTCCTATCTATACATTTTTGCTTTAGCTGCTAACTCGTAGTTTGTCCTTTAATATACACCTAAATAATTTAAATGTAAAATCGGTTAGTTAGCTCTAATTGACAGATTGTTAGTTTATTCAACCCCTCTGAGTATTATTGTCAGATAATAGACGCAAAAAAAGCAACCAAAATACGCTATAGTAAACCGCCTTTGGTTGCTTTGTACGTTATGTTGAATTTTTTAGATTATAAAAAAAATTTTTTCATTTGTAAAGGGTTTTTTTGAAAAATTTCTACTTTTGAAAAATCATATGACTTAAATATCCATTACCGGTAATTCCTGTAACAAGAATCGGCGCATTATCAGGCATTGCCTCTTTGTTACTTAGAACTTCCATGCAAATAATACACCAACACCACCGTTATCACTGTAAATACACCACACATAACCCAGCTTGCAATTTCAACTTCAATAAAAGACAGCACAAATACAAACACATTTGCCGACATATGCAATAATAACGGCGCCGCAAAGGTTTTCACCCACTCATAGACAAGGGCCATCAGCACACCCATACAGGTTCCGTATAGGAACTGTGGTAAATTGGCATGAAAACCGCCAAAAAGCAGAGATGTCACAACAATACAGGGAGCAGCTCCGAAAAATCTCTTCATGCGGTTATAGGTAATGCCTCTGAATATGATTTCTTCGGTAACAGGCGAAATTAGGCCGTATAAAACCAATCCCAGCCATAATGGAACGGAATACTGCATTGCCTCGATACTCTCATACTTTTCTGATTGCACAGATAACAGCTCGATTATAATATTAAAAGCCAGCGCAGAGGTACTACCGAGCAGTACCACTGCTGCCAGTTGTAATTTTTTCCCGCGGTTGTACGCTATCCCGTTTTTTATCCAATTAGTAAGTTGTTTTAACACACCACTGTCAATATCAATCTCACCGCTGACTGCAACCTCCGTCAAAAAGTCCTTTAGCACAAAAGCCACTCCGATTAACGCTGCGATACCATTGATTGTCGTACTTAACAGCTGACTATGGTTCTCCACCCATACATCCAGCCCGGAAATCGGTAGGGACGGCAATAGCAGTGCCAACCCGAAAATAGCAAAGGATTTCACAAAAGTGTACAAGATAAATGGCTGAACAATATACCATACCTTTTCAAGTACCCTTGTCCGTTTATGTTGTAACTTAGTCATCTTATTAACCATGCCTTTCCAAAATTCTGCAAATATGCGTCAAAGCTCCGTTTACGTTTCCTGCACACCACCGTCTAACAGTAGCTGCTGTAATTCTTCCACGGTGTCTACAATATAGTCAGCACCAGCCTCCTGCAGCTCCCGCTCCTGTGCATAGCCAAAGGACACGCCAACACTCACAAGACCGAATGCCTTTGCACCCTCGATATCAAACTTTCTGTCGCCGACCATCGCTGTTTTTTCTTTTTCGCATGCTAATTGACGAAGTGCTTCCTCCACAACCTCTTCTTTTTTGGTCCTGGTTCCGTCAAGATTACTTCCTACCACTGCATCAAAGTATTGTGTGATTGCAAAATGATCAAGGATTCTCTCCACTAAAACAGTCGGCTTACTTGATGCTATTGATATCTTGCAGCCCGCTTCCTTCAAGGCTTTAAGCATTTCTGCAATTCCCGGATAAATCGTATTCTCAAAGATTCCGATGGGATTAAAACGCTCGCGGTATTTTTGCACAAGCTGCATTGCATTTTCCCTGTCAAAGCCATAAAAATCCATAAAGCTCTCATGCAATGGCGGTCCTATAAAGCACTCCAGCTTATCCAAATCCGGCTCATCAATTCCCACACTTGCAAGTGCATACTGCACACATGTGGTAATACCCACTTTCGGGTCAGTTAGCGTTCCGTCAAGGTCAAATAAAATATACTCGAACATAGTTTTATCCCTCTTCCAAAATAACTACTCTTTCTCATTCTGCTCTATATTCTTTTCCTGATATATTTCTTTGATTCGTTCGTCTATTTTTTTTGTTTCCTGTTTATAATGCCATGAAAAACAAAACCACAAGAAAAATGCAGTGAAAACCTCTATTAATATCACTTTAACACATTCCCATGAATTGTTTTGTCGCGGAATCCATCCTGCCACATACCCCACAATAATAAACACAGTACAGCCAACTCCCATATGTATCAATACTTTTATTGCATAAGGTATACTCTCCTTTTCATAAATTACCCCTGGTAACGCAAAGCCTATTCCTACTATAATTGCACCAATAAGCATTTTTGTATAAGAACCATCTTCAAATATAAGTGCTTCTTCACTATGAACATCATATATTGCTATAAAAATTGAAAAAAAAGACAATGCCGCACTTATACCCCTAACTAGAAATCCAAACATTTTTTTCATATCAATAATCTGACTCCTATAAACCCAAATATTTCTTAAATTCTGGTAAATACTTTCTTGAAACGTAATCTTTACATCCGTTTTTCATGACCAAACACATTACTCCTCCAAAAGACGCTTCTGCACTAATGATATAGTCCAAATTAACTATCGTGGTCTTTGATATTTTCATAAAGCTTCCCTTTAACATTTTTTCTAACTCAAGCAATCGCTTTTTACTTACATATTTGCGTTCCTTACAATATATTACAGCTTTATTATTTTCCACTCGAATCATATAAATATCTTTTGCTCGTAAAACAATTGTCTTTTCTTCATCAACTGCTGTTATGACTCCATTAACATTCCCGATAACATCTACAACTTGTAGCACTTCTTCATCAATTTGATTCGTATAAATTACCGCATAAGTCTTTACTGCTTCTTCCAAAACCTTAATTTCTACATGCATTATTCAACTTTCCTCTTTATTTTATCAATGTTTTAAGTATAAATCGCTTATTACATTTTTTCAAGAAGAATGCTTATACTGATGGGGTAAACTTACTGTCGGAAAGTAATAGGCAGAATACACCTGTGATCTGT
>CAYLWP010000151.1:0-6571 GCA_964387365.1 uncultured Roseburia sp.
AAATCACGGATAAATTCATACATCTCTATCATAAGCGGAACAATATCCTTAGACTCATAGTCTCCTGCAAGCAAGAGATAAAAGCCTGTACGGCAGCCCATTGGTCCAAAATAGATTGTCTTGGAAGCATAATCCTTATGATTTCTTAAAAAGGTGGCTGCAAGATGCTCAATGGTATGCATCTCTGCCGTATTCATAACCGGCTCTTCATTTGGTGAAGTCATTCGAAGGTCGAAGGTCGTAATTGTGTTCTCTCCTACCTTGTCCTTTCTTGATACATATACTCCCGGCTGTAATTTCAAATGATTAATTGTAAAGCTTGCTATTTTTTCCATATTAGATACTTCCTTTCCCATATCGTATAGAAAAGAATGCATTTATGCATTCTTTGGCGTGAAACATAGAACTTCTTGGCATTGCATACTTTTATGCAATGTCTTTAGAAGTTCTTTTCACGCTCTATACCACTACATTTCTCTTTTCGCCTGCAAGGAAGCTCTTAATATTCTGATATACTTCCCCTGCACAGCGTAATCTTGCCTCTTTGCTTGCCCATGCCATATGCGGCGTAATAATGAGCTTCGTGCTGTCCTGAAGCTTTGCCAGCGGATTGTCTGCTGCGATTGGTTCCTTCACTAGTACATCCAGTCCTGCTGCAGCAATCTGTCCTGTGGTAAGAGCATCGTAAAGCGCCTGTTCATCCACAACCAGACCTCTTGCTACGTTAATCAGTATGGCTGTCTTTTTCATCTTCGCAAAGGCATCTGCATTCATGATATTCTGTGTCCTGTCTGTCAACGGACAGTGCAGGGATAAAACATCCGACTCTGCTAGTAACGTATCAAAGCCCACTCTTTCATAATCGGTTGTTTCATTTTTTCCTGACGCAGAATAGAAAATAACGCGGCAGCCGAAGGCTTTTGCAATCGCTGCAACCCTTCTGCCGATATTTCCAAGACCGATAATTCCCCATGTCTTATCTGCAAGCTCTGTAAAATAAGGTTCAAAGCAGGTAAACATCGGTGCTTTCTCATATTCGCCACTCTTGACATAGGTATCAAAGACAGGCAGCTTTTCCATTAAATATAATGCCATTGCAAAGGTATGCTGTGTAACGACAGGTGTGGAATAACCAACAGCATTTGTTACTCTGATTCCTTTCTTTTCACAATATGCGATATCCACATTGTTATAACCGGTAGCCGTCTCGCAGATAAGCTTCACGCTCTTAGCTCCCTGCAGGGTGCTTTCATTCAGCGGCGCTTTATTGGCAATAATAATATCCGCGTCTGCAATTCTTTCCGGTATCTCTTCCGTACTTGTATTGTCATAGTATGTGACTTCTCCGAATTCATCAAAAAAGGATATGTCAATGTCAAGACCAAGACTCATTTTTTCCAAAACGACAAGCTTCATAATTCCTTATTCCCTTCTCCCTTTTTATTACGCAATTATTATTATCAGTTTACCTATTCTTATATTAAAAATCAAGTGTACGGCTCTGCATAAGCAAGGCTATTTCTTCGAAATTTGCTACATTTTGCTACATAACTTGTATGTAAACTTTACAGTGTTTCTTGCCAAGCGGTAAAATATATGAAGATTTACAGTTTAAATCACTTTTTACAGAAAGGAAGTCTTTGTATGAAAAGAAAACTGACAAAGCTTTTATCACTGATACTTCTTAATACCGTTTTGATTAGCTCCGGCTTATCCGTTAATGCCGCTCCTGTCGTGATGGCTGACGGCACGGTATTTGACGCAGAATACTATGCGCAGACCAATCCCGACGTTGTCGGTGTTTTAGGAACCGATGCAAATGTACTGTACAGCCACTATATAAACAATGGCAAAGCAGAAGGTCGTGCTCCTTATAATCCTACGTTAGATATCTCTACTCTAATCGATTCTGCGACCTATGCTGCTATGGTTGATTCTACCCTTAGAGCAACGGATTCTTCTTATTTGGAATTAAAAACAGCTATTCCGGGAACTTACGTGACCTTTGGTACTTATGAACAGGATAATAACAGGAAAAACGGACAGGAGCCGATTGAATGGCTTGTATTGGAAAATGATGGGGAAAGTCTTTTCGTTCTCAGTAAGTATGTATTGGACGGTCAGCTTTACAGCACTGCTTATGATGAAAATACACTGAAAGCTCTTCCCATCACTTGGGAGCAATGTAATTTGCGTGCATGGCTGAACAGCACCTTTTTATCCACCGCATTTACTGCCGAGGAACAGACAAGAATCAATACCACATTCGTTGACAACACTCTTCCTGAAGAGGCATATCGTTTTTCCGATGAGCCGCTTACCGGTGGTAATCATACCTTGGATAAGGTCTACATATTAAGCTATGATGAGGTCATCAAATACTTCCCTATGAAGGATATCTGGTATGATAGCAGCGGACACGCTGTTAACTATGATAAATTGCTGCAGGCAACTGCTACCCCTTATGCGCTTGCTCAAGGCGTCGATATCTGGACTGCTAAGGATGCTTCCACTTGTCTTTCTTTTGGCGGCGGTTACAAGAATATTGCCAATGACGTAATCGGTTATGTAGAAAAATGGGCACTTAGAACACCATACCGCTCGCAAACACTTATTTATAACATGGGCGCATCAGGTTCTTTCGGTATCCGACCGGCTGTCTATGACAATGCTACTCGTCCATGCATGAGAATTAGTATCAAATAAAAACATATTATCACATAATTCAGTACCTTCATAATTACAAGGCAAAAATATCATATTAAACTAGCACTTAATAAAAACCGTTATACGAAGTATTCTCTCTCTTCGTATAACGGTTTTCCTATTATTCACCAATGCAGACTTCCTTCCCTTGGAATGCAAAGCCATACTTTCTGATATTCTCTTTCGGTACACCTCTTGCAATCAAATCAGCTTCATATTTCTTATCCTCTATCTGCTGCAATGCTGCCTGAATAGTGTCTTCTATCGTTTTATCTCTTCTCGCATTAAACACCTTGAACTCTATAATAATCGCTACGTTTTCCTTATTTTTAGGCTCAAGCATAATGTCATATCTTCCGAATCCGCTCTCACGATTCGATGTAATCACATATCGGTCGGAAAGCGATACCATTAAGCCCAATACAAATCCATGATAGAAACGCTCCGGCTCGATTCTGGTCGTGGTATCAAAATAGCTGAATATATCACTAGATACACGATTCATGTATTCATTCATAGCTTCCACATCACCCTGAAGCAGTGCCTTTTCAAAGTCGTTGTAATCACTGGAAACTCCATCAAACCAGCCTCTTATCATCTGACGGAACATCAGTCTGACCTCATGGTTCGTCAATGCAAGCTCATACTTTGGCTCTGTGATATCTTCGCCGTCCTTTTCATATTCTTCATAGTCAAGGACCTTGAGATAACCGCTGGCAAGCAGCAAGCTCCAGATTGCCTTTTCGCTGCCATCAAGCTGATTATATACGATCTGCTCATCAATCGATGTAATCAGATGCTCTCCATCAAGTAGTTTCTCAAACTGGGTCTTTACCGTTTTGCTGCCTTCCCGAATCAGCTTTCCTACCAGACTGTTAGAGCTTGTGTTTGCCCAATAAGTAGTAAACTTTCCTGTATCCAAGTAATTCAAAATAGACCACGGATTATAGATATCCTTCAAAGAACCAAAAATAAAACCGTCATACCAGTATTTTATTTTTTCCTTGTCCTGATATCCAAATTCTTTTAATGCTGCAAATACCTCCTCCTCAGTAAATCCAAATGCATCTGCATATTCATCTGATGTTGTTGTCACTACTTTTAGATTATTTAAATCTGAGAAAATAGACTCTTTACTAACTCTTGTAATTCCTGTCATCATGCCACGAGCCAGATATGGATTCGTTTTAAATGCAGCATTAAACATGCTTCGTGTAAATGCCACAAGCTCATTCCAGTAACCATTTACATAAGCCTCCTGCATCGGCGTATCATATTCATCAAGAAGCACTATTGCCTTTTTACCATAATGCTTATATAAAAACTTGGATAAATCATGGATTGCCAAGGTCGCATCGGCATCATCTGCCAAATTCATCATTTTACGAAAGATTTCTTTTTCGCTGTCTGTCAATGCTTCACTTTCTAATAAGTAACTATAATCTATATACAATGACTGCATGATTTTACTTATCTTAATCTTCGTCGTTTCAAAATCTGTTTCCTTTACATTTGCAAAGGACAGACTAATCACCGGATAGGTTCCCTGCAATTCTCTGTACTCTTCCTCCTGCCAAATGGCAAGACCTTCAAATACATCACCTTTTCCAGCATAGCGAAGCGAAAAAAACTGTTCTACCATACTTATATTCAAGGTCTTACCGAAGCGGCGCGGTCTGGTTAATAAAGTGACCTCGTCACCACTTTCCCACCATTCCTTGATAAAAGCAGTCTTATCCACATAAAAGTAATTATTTTCTATAATCTTACTAAAATCCTGAATTCCAATGCCTACCGTTCTTGCCATTGCTTATCGCTCCTCATAAAAATCTAAAAAAGAAATCCGCTATACTAAGTCTTCTATCTCTTAGTATAACGGATTCCCTATGAAAATACAATTCTTGTTACTATACTGTTCACTCCGCTCCGGTAACATAAACAGTAGTCTTTCCGTTTATCCTTGCTCTTTATTTATTCTTAGATATTGAACAAATCACTATATACCTTCAATGCTCCGTCTGTCTCATGAGCAAGCACACGCTTTGCCAATACCTTACCTAACTGTACGCCTTCCTGGTCAAAGCTGTTGATATTCCACACAAAGCCCTGAAACATAACCTTATTCTCAAAGTGTGCAAGAAGTGCACCCAGTGACTGAGGAGTTAACTGCTCGCCGATAATAATACTTGACGGGCGTCCGCCTTCGAAGTTCTTATTGCGGTCTTCATCTGCCTTACCACACGCAAAAGCTACAATCTGAGCTGCAACGTTTGCGCAAAGCTTCTGCTGGCTGGTGCTGTCCTGAATCACTACATCTCTTCCCATCTGGTTATTCTTAAAGCCAACAAACTGAAGAGGTACGATATCGGTTCCCTGATGCAGTAACTGATAGAAGGAATGCTGTCCGTTTGTTCCCGGCTCACCAAAGATAACCGGACCTGTAGGATAATTTACAGAATCGCCAAAACGGTTTACAGACTTTCCGTTTGATTCCATATCTAACTGCTGTAAGTGAGCAGGGAAACGGCTCAGTGCCTGAGAGTATGGAAGCACTGCTGTATTCGGATATCCCAAAACATTACGCTCATATACACCAATCAATGCATCCAATAAGGCAGGGTTTGTAAGAATGTCCTTATTCTTAGCAAGCTTATCCTCTGCTGCTGCACCGTCTAAGAACTGTGCAAATACTTCCGGTCCGAATGCCAGTGATAATACCGCACCACCAACCGCTGAAGTAGAAGAGAAACGTCCTCCGATATAATCATCCATAAAGAATGCTGCAAGATAATCATCACTCTTTGCCAGAGGAGATGTCTCACTTGTTACAGCAACCATATGCTTTGCAGGATCAAATCCGGCATTCTTTAATGCATCCTTTACGAAGGACTCGTTTGTTAATGTCTCAAGAGTTGTACCTGACTTGGAAACCAGTACAAAAAGGGAATGTGCTACATCAATCGTAGCTAAAACGCCTGCTGCATCGTCAGGGTCTACGTTGCTGATGAACTTTGCTTCCATCTTAAAGGTATTATTTACCTTAGCCCAGTTCTCAAGTGCCAGATACATCGCACGGGGACCAAGATCACTACCACCGATACCAATCTGAACAACAGTTGTGAACTTCTCGCCTGCAGCATTTGCAATTGCGCCGCTATGTACTTTATTGGCAAAATCCTCAATCTTCTTCTGCTCACCGATGTAGAAGGTACGCTTATCTACGCCATCTGCCTCTACCGCTTCACCTAACTGTCCGCGGGTCATGTGATGAAGTACCAGACGCTTCTCTCCGGTATTGATTACTTCACCATTGTAAAGAGCCTCAAACTTCTCTGTAAGCTGGGCTTCTTCTGCTAACTTTGCAAGAACTTCTAGCACCTGATCATCAACCTGCTTTGCCGCATAATTATAAACCATGCCCTCTGCCATTGGTACACTGTACTTTTTTACACGGTTTGCACCATTATCTCCGGACATAGCCTCAGCAAGATTTACACGATCTGCCTCTGAAAGTGCCTGATAAGAATCAAGCTTATCTAAATTGTTCCAGGTAATCATGATAGATTCCTCCTTAAAAAATATATATTATTGCAACTGCCCAAAGTCCACCTGCATGGCTCCGATACAGTTTGTTAATCTTTTAACTTCGTTGTCATTTTAACAGAGTTCCCTACAGATATCAAGATATCTGATCGCCCTTTGGTTAATTTTTGGTTAAAATCTTTTCAAAAACTTCAAATCCATTACTTTTTTTATAGCAAATTTTTTATGAATATGTTATGATTAACCGAATGATTTTACAAAGGTACATATAGGTAATTGTTAAATGATTTTCTACCTTGATGTGGATAACATTCCGCTATAT
>CAYLWP010000152.1:0-6496 GCA_964387365.1 uncultured Roseburia sp.
TCTAATAACTGCTTCATTGAAATAACGCTCATGTCTTTACCTCCATTTTCCGCGATCCTGCCGCCTCTTCCGCCTGCGTCATCTTCATGTGCCACCCCGAACGTATAGGGCAATGGGCCATAAATCGGCAAACGTGAATCATTGATATATTATTATTGCAGCTGAAACTGGCCACAATACTCGTATTTTATCATAAAAAAAGCCCCCACGCAAGGGGCTTTTTTTATTTTTTACCTGATATTTTTTCCGCTATTTCCAGCCAGCCGGAACCTTTGCTTATTTCCACTGTTCCGACGGATATCTTCTTATCATATCCATGCTGCATCAGATAGGCATCAAACTCTCTTGCATTCTCCACAAGACCTGCTGTCTGAAGCTTACGGGCAACCGTTCCGGAGTCATCTCCGCCGACTATCGTAATCGTTACGGTACCCTCAGTATTTGCCACCGGCTCTTCTGCTACAGCCTCTGTTGAGGCTTCCTCTGATACCGCTTCCGGTTCATTCTCAGTTTCCGCCTCCGAGGTCGTCTCCTCTGTCGCAGAAGTCTCCTGCGGTTCTGTCACAGCTGTTTCCGTTTCCGTCTCCGGCTCCTGCATTTCCACGGTTTCTGCAGGCTTAGCAGCTTCCTGCTCTGTTATTTCCTCCGATGCAGTCTCTGTCGTGTCTGCCTCTGCAACGATATCCTGCGTTCCGGCGGAAGACTTCGCTGAGACTTCACCCTCATCGGAAAAGCACATCAGAAGCGCTGCCGTAATAATAATTCCGATTCCCAGTCCTCTTAACTGATACTTTAATCTCATACTGTCTCTTCCTCCATCATGCACCCTTGAACAGGTTGATTACAAGCTTAACCTCACCGACTCCAAGTCCTAATTCCTTGGCAATGTCTACATTGGACATGCCTTCCTTGTACATGCGAAGGATCTTATCGTTATTATTCTCCTGCACAGGTGCTTCCTGCTTCGGAGCTTCTTCCTTTTTCAGTTCTTCCTGCTGCTTCATTGCCTGCACGGAATCTTCAAGCCTGACTGCCTGAGCTTCCTTCTTTGCAGGGCGCTCCACTCTCGGAGCCTGTTCTGCGAAGGAAAATACCTTTACTTCCTTGGACGCTGTATCCTCCTGCTTCGGTGCCGGCTGTTCTGCCGCAGCCTCTGCCGGAATATTGTCTCCGAAAATCTTATCTAAGGTGATGCGTTCCACGGTCTTATTGTCAGCCGGTGTAAACCCAGACTGCTCCGCCTTCTTAGGCTCAGCTGCATGCGCCTCTGCAGCCTGTGCTGTTAACTGTACCTGCTTTTCAAGCAGTGCACTTGCCTCTTCCTTGGCTGCCAGGGCGGTTGCTGCCGCATTCGCCTTCTCCTCTGCCTCCTTAGCCTGTTTGTCAACCTGCTTGGCAGTGACTTTCAGGTTCTCATGCTTGTCATTGAGCATATCGTATAAGAACATGATCTCCTGATGTGTTTTATTCATATCGGCAAGTACCGTTTCCGAATACTCGCTGATTGCCATAATCTTCTCATTGGAAATTCGTTCTGATGCACGTTCGGTCTTTTCCACTGCGTACTCCAGAGTTTCATCAACTACCTCTGTTACTCTTGTCTTTGCAGCTTCCATTTCCTTTTCGATTAACTTGCGAATTAACTCTGCATCAATCTCCTGTGTCTTCTCCCCTTCGTCGGTTTTCTTTTCCGGGATGATAAAGCTTGCCACAAATGCTCCAATGCCCAAAATCAGTAATGCTGCTTCCATCCAATTCATCTTTTCTCTTAACCCTCCAATTAAATAACTCCTGTGTTTAAATCTTGATGTCAAATCCGCCTTCAGGCTTCGTAATCACTCTGCCCTCTGACGTCTGTTTCTTTTTGTTTCTGCCACCATCCCCCTGATAGCTTCCGTTTCCCTTTTCCTTGGCATCAAAGCGTCCTTCCTTCATCAGCGTCTCGTCGGAACGCACAACCTGACGCGCCTTCTGCTGTTCCTGTTTTACTCCCTGAGCATAAAGATTGCCCTGGTCAACCATACCCTTTTCTACCTGCCTGGTCTGATTCTGTAAAACCTCGTTAGTCTGTTGTATTGTTGCATTGTACAAAATCGGACTAATAGCCATATATCATCCTCCCATCTATATAGCAAAAGTCAAAAAAGTTATAAGTTCGTTGAAGCAATATCTGCCGCTTTATTAATCAGACGGCAGAAGGTATACTCATCCTTAATGGTCTTGGCTGCGCCGGATATGGAAACGACAACGCCCTGATACATCGTGCCGCGCACATCGATATGAGCATTATCTTCATATTTTAGTGCCTCCTCCAGTATCTGAACCTCCTGCATCTCCTCTGCCAGCTCCTTTTGCTGTGCCGGAAGATTCTTCTGAATCATCTGGAGATTCTTGAGCTGCTCCATGGTCAGCTTGGCACCTGACTTCACCTTCTCGGAGGTAGACTTCAGAACCGTCTGCATCTGGCTGACGGACTTGGACTTCTCTGCAATGCTCCTCTGTAATTCGGCATAACGCTTCTTAATCTCCGGATCATTACCTACCTCAATCACGGTATTGGCCCCCATCGGAGAACCGGCATTTCTTACATTAACCGCCTTGGTCGCAGTAATCTTACCACCGGTAATCAATCCCTTGCCGGCCTCAGCATGTACCTCCGTAGCCGAAACATTAGAGTTCAGAATCTGCTCAGCTTCGACAAAGCCCTTAGCCTGCACGTCCGCTGCTGACAGAAACTTTGCTATAATATTCCCGCCTGCTCTGAGCTTTCCTTTATTCTGGCCATGCATACCTCTTGCTATAATAATGTTGCCTCCGGCCTCAATCTCTGCACCCTCAACAACACCACTTACAAATACATCACCGTCTGTCTTAACCTTGAAGTTCTCACAGACATTACCGCGCACCTCAACATTGCCATGATACTCAATATTACCGGTTGCGGTATCAACATTCTCAACAGAATAGATATCCGATACAAAAACAGCTCCGTTGACCAAAGAAGCATGTCCGTCAACCATACTCAGCAGCTGCAGACCATCCTTGGAAATCTCAAGGTTACGTCCATGATCAAACTTGGCTCTTTTTACCTCTCTTGCCTTTGTTACCGTACCGTAAACATCAACGCCGTCTTCGCCGCGCTCCTCCGGTACAATCTCTGCAAGCACCTGACCCTTTGTACAGTGATGAAGCATATTGAGCTTAAAATAGTCAACACTTCCATCCTCCTTCACCTCAGGTCTGGCCTTATTGTTTGTATCGAAATAATAATTAATTGTAGCATCTCTGCCGGCTGTTGGCAACTTTCCTTTCGCAATTATTACGTCTGTACAGTAACTTTTTATGTTAAGTATCTGATTGATAGCGTCTTCATCAACACCAAACTTAACCTTTGTATAAGAAATCGACTCCAGAACATCGGCTTTTGTCAGCGGCTTTCCGCCTTCGCTTGGCGGATAGATTCTTGCCGTTGCAACCATTTTGTCCGGACTGACTGTGACCTCACACTTTTCATTTACCGGCGGTATCTTTACCGGACTTAAAAAAAGGACAACCTTCTCCTGACCTAAGTTATATAAGGCGGAATTGATTGCCATAGGATCATAGAGAACACCTAATCTGTCAAGATATTCCCTCAATTCATTTACTCTTATTTTTTCTCCCCCATCAGTTGGTGGCATCAGAATAACACTTACTCCCTTTGCATCGATTAAAATCTGAAAATAGCTGTTCATAGTACTCCTTTCTTACTGATGCAAAATGCCTATATATGCACCCATCTTCGTTTTCATTTTCTGTAATGCTCTTGTATGAAGCTGTGATACTCTGGACTCTGTTACCTCCAGTACACGGCTTATTTCCTTCAAAGTGAGTTCTTCATAATAATACAATAAAACAACCTTTTTTTCCTTCTCTGTCAGAAGCTCCAACGCCTCTGCCAGCACTTCCTTGAGCTCACCCTTTTCAATGACCTCTTCCGGTGCATCAAATCCACCTGTCGTATTCTTATCAGATGCAATATCGCTTCCCTGCTCCACATATTCATTCAGAGAAACGACATTGGTAATCTTCATCTGTGACTGCCAGTCAAGAAACTCATCATCGGTAAGACCAAGCTTTTCTGCGATTTCCTCATCGCTTGCCGCTCTTCCCTTACTCTGCTCAATTTCCTTCATGGCTGCATCAATCTGCTTCTGTCTTTGTCTGATGGTTCTTGGAATCCAGTCCATTTTTCTGATCTGGTCAAGAATCGCACCTCTGATACGCAGACTCGCATAGGTTTCAAATTTTACCTCTTTGCCAATGTCATACTTATCAATGGCATCAATCAGACCGAAAACACCGTAGCTTACCATATCGTCATACTCTACACTGTAACCAAGGTACATGCTCAGACGACCTGCCACTACCTTCACAAGCGGCGCATACTCCAGAATAATTTTCTCTCGTATCTCAGGTGTTTTTAATCTGCCATATTCTTCCCAAAGTTTTCTGCGCGCATCTTCGTTCATTACTTACCCCCGTCTATCACATCTCGTCAAGATTTTCTTCTGTATATTCCTCTTCCTCGTACTCTGCGCTTTCTTCCACGCTCTCGTCTTCTTCAGATGAATCCTCCAAAGCTTCCTCTTCATCCACATTTACTTCTCCGTCTGCCTCCGCTTCCTCTGCCTCAGTGCTCTCTGCCTCTATCTTCTCCAGATTAGCAATGATGGCATCAATATCTGCAGCCGGCAATACACGCGGCATAACCAGAGTATACAGATAACGGGCAACATCTCCGACAATATAAAATACCACAAGAACAATCAGTAACGTCCATAACATGGTATAAAAATCGAACTTCCTTACATACATAATAATAGATGCTATCGCTCCGGCAAAAAGCATCAAAAATGGTGTGATAAGCTTTACCCTGCTATTTTGCATTTTCTTTTCCCCTTTTACACAAATACGGCTTGCAGCTTAAATAATCTTATCCGGTTTCCCTGCTGAACGTATCACAAAATCCCCGTTTTCAGGATAAAATATAACCGTACGACCGTAATTCAACCCTGTATCTTCAGCCTTAAGCGGTATTCCCAGCTCCTTGAGCTTTTTCTTGCTGGCCTCCACATTACGTTCTCCCACTCGTACCATATCAGATTTATTCTGAAAAGAGAACATCTGCGCACCGCCTGCAATCTTAGCTTCAAATCTGGATTTATTTCCCCCTAAAGCCACAATATCCTTAACTAACTCTTCTATTCCTGTATCAGCGAATTTGTACTTATTAACATTATTTTCTATCTGTGTGCTGTCCGGCAGCATGACGTGTGCCAAACCTCCAACCTTAGCAACCGGATCTCTGATTGCAACCCCAACACAGGAACCCAGTCCCAGTGTTGTAATTCCATCAGGACTTTTGCACACATTCAAATCAGCCATACCTACCTTAATAATTTCACTCATGGCGTCCTGCCTCTTTTCTATGTGTATTTATTGCTCTAGTCCTAAAGCTTTTAAAATCTTGGAGTAGGAATCCAAATCCGGTAATAAAATGAAATAACCGTTCAAATCCACATCATCCGTAAAACGCGTCTGAATCAATAAAATCTGATCACCCATAATGCCGAATTCAATCGCCGGTACGCTTAATATCGCATTAAGCATATCGATACTCAGATCCGGTACGGATGGTAACATCACCAGATTGGTCAGCTTTGATAAGGAATTAAGATATGCACCGGTAATAATATTACCGATTTCCTTCATAGCCGAAATCTCAATCTCTGTAAATTCGCCTTCTGTCATAGGCATCCTCATAAGCTTGGATACCAATGCCTTACCTGCATTCTGTTCAAGAATAAACATCATGCTTCCCGTAATGTCGCCTTCTACCGCAAGATAGATACCGACAACAATCTGTTCTTCGCCTCCCATAACTTCTCCGACTTCGCTGAAGTTAAGGAGACGCACCTGCGGAACCTTCATATCCACTTTGCATTGAAGCATCTGGGCAAGCGCCGTAGTTGCGTTGCCTGCCCCGATGTTTCCAAGTTCCTTTAATACATCATAATATTCCGTTGTAACCGTCTGAAAGCTCATCTTATCTTTCATATTATCATGTCCTTTGCTTATGGTTCGCTCTCTGCCAATACCGATGTGATTTCCAAAAGAGAAATCAGTTTTTCATCATATTTTCCAACACCGCACAAATATTTTGACTTATCATCCTTGTCGTAGCTGACCTTTTCAATATGCTCTTCGTCCAGAGTCACTACCTCTTTTACTTCATCAACAAGAACGCCAATGGATTCATGCTGTTCTAAAGTAAGGATAATAATTCTTGTCTTCTTGGTGATTTCATCGTCCTCAAGTCCCATCTTTAATCTTAAGCTGATAACCGGTATTACTTCACCACGAAGATTGATTACGCCTCTGATATACGCCGGTACCTTAGGTACTCTTGTAATCTTCTGCATTCTGACAATATTGGAAATTAATTTAATATCAA
>CAYLWP010000153.1:0-6433 GCA_964387365.1 uncultured Roseburia sp.
GACACACAACTCTGTTAGAATAACACATTGTTTTGTCTTTGTCAACAACTTTTTTATAAATTTAAATCGCTCCAAGATTTTTCTCTTGAGAGCAATTTTTATCTTATCATTTTGCATTTCATCTGTCAACTATATTTTTTCAAGTTCACAAGTTCGACAATAAGTTTTGCAAAATGTTACTGTTCACAGGTAATTTTCCGTAAAGTGTTTTCATGCAGATTCTGCATGAAAATCACAAGTTTTACACGCGCCAAAATCAACTTATTGATTTTGTGTGCATAAATTGCTACCAGAGTGAGGTACGAGCGAACAGTAACTGCAAAATAACAGCCATGCAATTTGTTTCTCTTATGATGGTTAATACTATGCTTTCATTTATCTGCTCTTCCAGCAACGTCCAAAGGTCAAAAGGATTCACTGCTTCTACAAATATAAAGACAAGCCAGATAAAGCAAAGATTTTCTATCAGTCCAAAGACCAGACCTGCTATCTTATCAAGAACATGAACCACCGGCAGTTTGCTCACAAGTTTACAGGATTTCAGAATCAACTTTCCGATCATGTGGAAGATATGTATAACAATCAACAATATCAATGCCAGTATTACATTCACATAGCTTCCCTTAAGAAAACTTCCTACGCCCTTTGCCAGAATAAACAATACCACAATTCCCAAAAGAGACGTAATCAGGCGCATAACTCCTTCTACCAAACCTCTTTTATAACCTGTTATTGCACCGATTAAAATAAATGCTACAACGATAACCCATAAAATATTTACACTCATATTTTCCCTCTACTGCAACTGTATCATTTGCAAACTGTTACTTGTCACTACAATATATCGCGCTATGTTTCCTACCGGAATGATACATTCTATTCTTTCCTTAAAATTTCCTTCATACTTTTTGGTGCCTTCCCAATCGAAAATAGCACATTCCTCATCATTATATACGATAATTCCCTCCGGTTGAAGCAAAATATCCTTATATTCCTGATTGAAATGAATCGTCTGCTCTTTATTTCCGGATGCATCGTATAAATCCATGGAATAGGTTGTCTCACCTGTCATATTATAGAAAACAAGCCCTACATGATTTTCATTATAAAATACACTCTGTATCTCGTGGTCAAGCATAATCTCATTGATACTTTCCGGCTTTTGCCTGCCGCGATAAAACATCAGACGATTATCCGCAACAGCAAAGGATGATTCACTATTCATAAACTCTACAACCGGAACCACTGCATTTGCGTAGCCATATCCGCCAACGAGATTATCTGTGTAATTCTGTCCCACTGCTGAAAAATTATAGAATCCGATATGTGTTGACATCTGACCGTTTTCTGCCTTCAGATAAGACACTGCCACCTGCCTTCCGTCTTCCGATATTGCAATTGCTATCGGATAACCCGATTTACTCATCGTGGTTTTAAAATACACGAGTTCTTCACCCGTTGTATCCGATACGTCATAAAGATATATTGCCGTTATATTAGAATCATCAAGAACCGCCGCAACCACACCGTTTTTTGCTACACAAAAGTCCCGAATCGGCATTGTGGTGTTAACGCTTCCCATAATCTCCTCACTATTGGAAACGTAGATGGTTCTTCCGTTATAATCGCCTACCGCAACCACATTTTCACAGATTCTTACCATCGGACTCTGCATTTCATACGTCTGATTCCAGATTACCTTTCCATCATTGGCGGTACAGCTCATTCCATCCTTGCTATAAGAAAAAAGCGTACCGTCAAGATTCATACAATGTGCATCGGAAGACTTGACCCAGTCATACTGCTGCTGAACCGCATAGTCTGCGTATATAGTTCTTTTCCAATCAAAATATGCATATATGCCAATCACTGCAATAACAAGCACTACTGCACAAACCTTATAAAATGTCAGTACGCGGTGTCTTACAATCCTGCTATTTAGAGAACTTCTTCCGTTCTCTGCATTATTTTCCTCTTCATTAACAAGAAACTGATTCCGTCTGGTATCCTTTATATCTGCCATATTACTCCCCGTTTTTACATATTCTACTCCGCAGTGCGCATTCGAGAACCGGAGGTTCTCTCATTCACGTGGATAGTATAACATTTTTCTTAGGGAAGTAAAAGTGTTTGTCCGTAAAGAATGCTATCCGGGTCGGTAATTTTGTTTTGCGCGCATACTTCCTCCACCCTGTCAAGATTTCCATAGACACGGATGCAGATACTTCGAAGTGTATCTCCCTGCTGCACGACATAATATTGCGGAATGCTTGTTGCTTCCTCTGCTGCAGGTTCAGAAGCTGTTTCCTCAGGCCGCAATTCTTCCTCTTGCGTTTCTGCAACCGATGTACTCTCTGATAGTTCACTCTCCCACTCTGTCTCATCAGTTTCTGCCGTCATGGTATCTTCCATTGTTATAACTTCTTCTGTCACAGCTTCCGGTTTTGTTACCGCTTCTGTTGGCATCGTTTCCACGATTTCCGTCCGAAAAATCTCACTTTCTTCCTGCACTTCCTCTGTTTGCGGAGAAATCAAGGCAGATACCTGTGCAAAGTCCGCGTTTTCCGTCATGGTTGATACGATGTAAGATATCTTTTCTTCCATATTCTTCATTTTATGGTAATTATTCATACTGATAATTCCATAAACCATAATACAGACCACCAGCCCGAGACTCAGGATATTCATGGCGTTCCACAGATAGCCGACCCTTGCTTCTTCCTTATTGTAGGCCTGTGCCATTCTTCCATACTTTACAGCACCTTCAAACTCATTTCTGCCCCGGTAATCCCTGTGCTCAAGATTCCACTCTATCAGATAGTTTTGCATCTCTTCATTCTGATCGTAATACACATAAAAATTATTTAATACAGCGCTTCTTTCACCATCCCGCACAATCTCCATTTTCATTTCCGAAATACCATCGCTATGTATGGATGCCGTTCCCAGATAGGTGCAGGTCGGAAAATACTGTGCCCCTATTCTCCCCGGTATATCACGCCTGTCGTCATGCTGATACGCCCCCGATACCACCAGAAAATGCCTGCCTTCCTCGTCAAATTCATAGCCATACAAAAAAACCTCACAACCGTTTTCTTCCTCATCGTTCTTTATCATTTTTTTGATAAAAGTATGTACATAATCCTCTAAATATAACGCATGCATACCCTGTGGTCTGCCTACTGCCCTTGCATTTACCGGAATATCTTTTTTCTCCAACTGCCCGTCCATTTCCACCGCACCTTTCCTGATTTTTGCCTATACTATATCACGTTGTATCTGCAAAATTTGTCGAAGCGTGTAGGGTGTTTATTCGTTACCGGAACGAGGCACAAGCAAACAGTAACGTTTACTCTAATCCGCTTCTTTTATATGCATAAACAAAGAAGCCAATTGCAAGCACCATATTAACTGCAATCACAAGAGAAGCCCCGCCTACCGGTTCTATACCATCCAGCTGATTGATTAACGTGTAAACCTGCTGGGAATATGTAATGTTTGCCACCTTTTTAATTCCGTCGTTAAATGCAGATAACATCGGGAGAAAAGAAAAAATCATCATGAGAGGAACCGTTAATGAGGTTGCCATCATATGTTTCATATCTATAACCATGCCTTTCTGTTACTCTTGTAATTTTCTTCCCGTCAGCTCCATAAATACCGTTTCCAGATTAGGTTCTGTCGAATGAATCGTTTCCACCTTCTCCTCTTCCCAGTACTTAGCGAGCGTATCAAGACTTGACTTGTCGTGAGACAGCTCGAGATCGGTTCCGTCAAATAAATGAACCATAATTCGTTTCTGATGATTGTATCTTCTGCACATATCCTGCGGCTCACCATACTCCACAATTTTGCCGTCATTTAATAGTGCAATATGATTACATAGCTTTTCTGCCTCTGTCATATTGTGCGTTGTTAAAAATATCGTTACACCCTTTTTCTGCTCTTCCAGGATAACGTTATGTATTTCCTTTGTTGTGGCAGGATCCAGACCACTGGTCGGCTCATCCAGAAAGAGAATATCCGGCTCACTCATCAGCACTCTTGCAAACAACAGCCGGCTTCTCATACCCTTGGAAAGATTGCTTACCAATGTTTTCTTAGCCTCTGCCAGTCCCACTCTTTCCAGCACCTCTGTAATCTTCTGCTTTGAAATGCCATATATCTTGGTAAAAAACAGCAGGTTATCGTAACAGCTTAATCTTTCGTATAAACCGAAGTTATCCATCATCATGCCGATTCGGCAGTAATCCTTACCGGTTAATTGTGCTGAAGGCTTTCCACATATGATATTGAGTAACACTATCATTACAATTAATTACCGCAAACATCATGCCGGTTCTTGCCGCAACTGACATGTTTTTGATTACGCTGTCTGTAAAGAACAGAAAACGTAATGCCACAACCAAAACTGCTACCAGCAGGAATTGAAATGAGGTTTCTTTTCCT
Organism: uncultured Roseburia sp.; assembly: GCA_964387365.1. Classification (GTDB taxonomy): domain Bacteria; phylum Bacillota; class Clostridia; order Lachnospirales; family Lachnospiraceae; genus COE1. The sequence goes on from CAYLWP010000153.1 coordinate 4,450, forward strand.
CCATAACTTATACCCACAGTCGTTTCTTTAATTCATCTGCGTATTGTTTTGATACCACAAGCTGCTGATTCAACATACGAAGCGTCGCAATAATCTTGTCTACCTCCGGAGTCAGATGACTGCAGGAAATTGCAATCTCTGTATCCTTCACTTCCTCATTGATGTTAATTGAGATTTTCACATCACCACTCCTCTCATGTACCCACCTTATCATCCTGTAAAAAAGAAACAAGTACCCCTGACACAAGTTGCCGGATACTTGACATAAGTTGCCAAAAAGGGACCCCTACTGATGCAGGAATCCCCTTTTACTATTTCTGTATTCTATTTCACCTATTACCAGTAAAACTTATAAATCGTTGTTGTATTATAATCTCTTTCCGGTCCGTAAACAGCATCCGGAAAATTCTCCCGGTTAACGGAATCCGGGAATACCTGTGTTTCCAATGCCATACCGCTTCTCTTGGTATATAAGACACCATCCTTACCGGTATGAGGCTCTATACAGTTACCTGCATAAAACTGAATGCCCGGCTGGTCGGTATAGACTTCCATGCTTCTGCCACTGGTTTCCTCCGTAATTTCCGCAATCTTACGGATACTTCCGTCAAAGTCATCAACCACCCAGTTGTGATCGTAGCCAAGACCGTATGCAAGCTGCTCATCATCATCATCAATATGTGCACCGATTGCAATCGGCATCGTAAAATCAAACGGCGTACCCGCTACCGGCGCAATTTCACCTGTCGGAATCAAGCCTGCTGCTACCGGAGTATAGGCAGAGGCCAGAAGATGCAGCTTGTGGTTTTCAATCGAACCGGACTGATGTCCCGCAAGATTAAAATAAGAATGATTGGTCATATTAATCAAGGTATTCTTATCGCTGGTCACATGATAAATAAGCTTCAGTTCATTCTCATCCGTAAGCTCTACGGTAACTTCAACCTGTTTATTTCCCGGAAAGCCCATGTTTCCATCCTTGTCTTCGATTGAAAACAATATGGAATTGCCCTCCTGAATCTTGGCCTTCCACAATACCTTGTTGTATCCCAGGTCGAGATGACTATGCAAATTATTGACACCGTCATTTACATCCAGCTGACAGGCTACACCATCTACCGTAAAGCGCGCATTTGCCACACGGTTTGCATTCGGACCTACCGTTGCACCAAAATAACAGGTATTTACATAATAGCCCTCTATTGTATCATAACCAAGTACCACATCGTCCTTTTTTCCTTTTCGGTCCGGCACCAGCACGTTGATTACATTGACACCATAATCAGTCACCTTTACTACCATACCGTTTTTGTTCTCTAAGGTATAAAGATTTGCTCTCTTTCCATCCTTTGTATTGCCAAAATCACTTACGGTTACTGACATATCATTCCTCCTGTTATCAGAGCTCTATTCTACCCTCCAGCGCACGAAGCAATGTCATTTCATCGATACATTCCAGATCTCCGCCTACCGGAACACCGCTTGCTATTCGCGTTACCTTTACTCCGGTCGGCTTAATCAGCTTAGAGATATACATTGCCGTCGTTTCGCCCTCAAGGCTTGAATTGGTTGCAATAATTACTTCTTCCACATCGCCTTCCAGACGCTTTACCAGTTCCTTGAGCTTAATGTCTCCCGGTCCTACTCCCAGCATTGGAGAAATTGCACCGTGTAGAACATGATATACGCCTTCGAATTTGTTTGTTTTCTCATAGGCTGCCAGATCTCTGATATTTTCCACCACCATAATCACACTGTGGTCGCGCTTCTCATTGGCACAAATAGGACAAATCTCTTTATCCGTTAAGGTATAGCAGCACTGACAATAATGTATATTTTTTCTTGCATCTACCATAACCTGTGCAAAGCGCTCCACGTGCTCAACCGGCATATTAATGATATGTAATGCAAGTCGCTGGGCAGATTTGCTGCCAACGCCCGGAAGCTTGGCAAACTGCTCAATCAATTGATTAATATATCCACT
>CAYLWP010000154.1:0-6428 GCA_964387365.1 uncultured Roseburia sp.
AGTAACTACGCGGTTTTCAGCTATTTTTGTGGCATTGCCGTGAATAATCTAGGATTAACATTCAAATTTAAATCTATGTGATAACTTCTATCAAGTGGTAATTATTTTTTATTAAAATGCAAAAATAGATAATCAAAATACAAGCTATATAAAAAATGAGAGATTCCATCTAGGTGAAATCTCTCAAATCCAATATCATATATAATAAATATTCTAAACTTCAATTTCCTCATTTAACTTAAAGGAATAAATATAGCGTTTCCCTACTTTCTTCCCTGTTATCTGCTCTAATGCTTCCTGATAATAATCAAGCTGCGCCTTGTAGCGTGCAACCAATTCTTCTGCATTCTCTACTCTGTCAGTCTTATAGTCAAGGAGTACGATATCCCCATTTTCATCATAGTAAAAGGCATCGATTACACCCTGAATCAGAACTGTTTCTGTTGCCAGGAATTTTTTATCCAATTTATTTGCCGAAATACCCAACACAAAGGGCTGCTCTTTAAAAAGCCCATTTCGTTTCTTTGCCTGAATCATATTCCGGGCAAGAGAGGATTGTAAGAAATCCGCAATCTTCGTTGGACCTACACAAGCGATGTCCTGCTGTGTTACACGTCCTTGAGCAATCCAATGGTTCATTTCTTCCTGAACTTGGTTTACATAATTACCATCGCCTGCATATTCCTCTGAAAAAGAAAACAGCTCCATCACCTTATGTACCGCAGTACCATACTGTGTACCAAGCACCGTTTCCTCCTCCTTCATAAAGCTTGGAATATAAGGCTCTCTTTCCGCTGCAAACATCTCTGCTGCCGGCTCTAACGCTTCCTCATAAGCCTCCTTTTTCAGCTCTGATACGGTAGTCTTAACCATTAATCCCTCTAAATAGGTATGCGGATACGGGAAGCTGAGTCTCTGTTCAAGCTGCTTAGACAGTTCTTCATCCCTCCATTCATGTGGCTCTTTCAAGGCTTCCTCTAACATAGAGGCTCTTCCAAGCTCTTTTAGCTCTGTGGTGCTGATACCATTAACATTCTGCAATGAAATTTTTATTGGAATTTCCTGATAAGGAAGTGGGTGGTTCTCATACTCTAAGCCATTTTCCTCTAAAATATCCTTCATGCCCGGATGGCGCATGAGCGTGGCAAGAATCAGGTCAAAATAGGAGTTTGCCGACATCATAACAGAATACGGCAGCTTCTCTTCCTCTTCAAAGGTCAGATACATATTGCTGCTAAGCTTTTTTGCCATGTCCTCTTCGTAAGCGGTTAAAATCAGCTTCTCCTTGGCTCTGGTAAGTGCTACATACAGAACTCGTAAGTCCTCGCCTCTGGTGTCCTCTTTCATACGCTGTGCCACGACATTCTTTCGCAGAGTCTTTCGCTTGGTTCTCATCACAGGGTCAATGCAGTCCACACCGATTCCCAGCTCCACATCCATCAAAATCGCCTGTCTGGTATCCATCAGGTTAAACTGCTTGGCAAGTCCGCAGACAAAACAAATCGGAAACTCCAAGCCCTTACTCTTATGAATCGTCATGACACGTACAACATCGGCGTTTTCATCCAAAATATTGGCTTCGCCAAAGTCCACCTCTTGCTCCTGCATGGTTTCCAGATAACGGATAAAATGGAACAATCCGTAAAAGCTTGTCTTTTCAAAAGCTCCGGCACGTTCTAAGAGCAATTCGATATTGGCATAACGCTGTTCACCGCCCGGCATGGAGCCTATATAAGACGCATAGCCCGTCTCACGGATTAACTGCTGTATCAGCTCCTTGATTGGCGTGTATGCAACTCTTGCACGGTATTTGGCAATTTCAGACAGCAGATATTCTGCTTTTTCGACCAATGCTGTGTCTGCTACCTGTGCATTTTCAGTTTCTCCATCCTGCATAGGCTTCTGCTGCATATTTCCGGATTTTTCAGCCCGCAGACTCTTCTGTTGCGCATACAGCTTCACCTGCTCATATAAAAACAGATTCTGCTTCTCTTCCTGCCCCTGTTGCTCAATCGCAAAGCAACGGATTGTTGCTATTTCCTCCTCGGAAAAGTCAAAAAACGGAAGCTTCATCACGCCATAAAACGGTATATCCTGCAACGGATTGTTTAATACTTTCAGGAAATTCACGATTCCCTGAATCTCCAAGGTCTGAAAATATCCCGTTTTGCTTGTGATATGCACAGGGATACCTCGTTTGGCCAACACTCGTCGAAAATCCTCATCCCAGCCGGCCGTTGCCCTGAATAAAATGACAATATCGGAATACCTTGCCGGTCTGACTTCGCCTGTCTGCGCATCCGCCACGGGGAAATGTCCCACTAGTTCACGAATCCGTTCTGCCACCACATAGGCTTCCTTTTCCTTCTCATTCAAAGCCTGCGATGTATTTTCGCCATCTTCTGTTGCGATTAACAGCTCTGTCTGATACAGGCTCTCTTCTTTTGGCTCCGGATAAGAGGCTCCCACATACAATGCCGCTTTCTCATCGTATTCCACATTACCGACCTGTTTTTTCATGATTTGTCCACAAATAAAATTCGTAGCGTCAGTAACCTCCCTACGGCTTCTGAAATTCATACTAAGGTCAATACGCACCTTATCCTTTGCCGTCTCAGAATTCTCATAGGTATCATATTTTTCCATAAAGATTTCCGGTCTGGCAAGTCGGAACTTATAGATACTCTGCTTGACATCGCCTACCATAAAGCGGTTGTATCTTCCCTTGCCTTCTCCCGAAATGCTCTTTAATAGCAGCTCCTGCACCTCATTGGAATCCTGATACTCGTCTATCATAATTTCCTCAAAATAATCCTGAAAGGCAAGTGCTGTTTCACGCTGCACCAGATTGCCCTCCTCGTCCTTTTCGAGCAGGATTTGCAATGCAAAATGCTCCATATCTGAGAAATCCACAATATTCTTATCACGCTTTGCCTTGTCCAGACGCTCCTTGTAAGCGAGTGTCAGCGACACCAGTTCGTTGACTACACCCTCACACTGTTTCATATCTTCAAAGGTGTCCTCCGGAGATATCAAAAACAGGAACTTCTTCAATTCAGTGATATTTTTCTTTACCTCTTCACGAATACTCTTTACCACATCTTTCAAGGCAGGGTCACATTCTGATTTTTTTGCGGATAAACGTGTAAAAGAAGAATAGGTGAATAAGTCATACAGCTTCTGATAATCGGTCGTGCTTCGAAGCTGCCCGATTAATTCCAAATCTGCTATCAGATTCTCCCGATACTGCTCAGGGCCGCCAATCCCGGAAGCTATCTCTAACCCTCTCTGCAATCTGCTCTCACACTCGGCAAGCACCGTATCCATATATCTCAAAGCTCCCTGAAACCAAGGCTTCTGTGGTAATTCATCTATGGAATCCAGCTTATAATCCTCTTTCCTTGCCTCCAGCCATTCCTCCGGAAAGGGATAGCTCATGGAAAAATGATACAGCCTCAGAATCGCCTCTTCAATTCTCTTCTCACTGCCACCGGTACTGTAAGACTCAACAAATCGCAGGAATTCTTCTCTTGCCTCTGCATAACAATCCTCCAGCAGCGCCTCAAGAACATCCCCCTCTAACAGCTTGATTTCTCCTTCATCCGCTACACGAAAGCCCGGATCCAGACCGATTTCGTTAAAATTATTGCGAATCAAAAAAAGGCAGAAGGAGTCAATGGTTGTAATCTGTGCGTTATGAATCAGCGCCGACTGTTTCTGTAAGTGCTCATTTTCCGGCTGCTCCTCCAGTTTTTTGGCAACCGCCTTGCTGATTCGCTCTCGCATCTGCGCCGCTGCGGCGGAGGTAAAGGTCACGATTAACAGTCTGTCGATATCTACCGGATGTGTTTCATCACAAATCTTTTGTATAATTCGTTCTACAAGAACTGCTGTCTTACCGGAACCCGCTGCAGCAGACACCAGAATATTGCTGTTTCTGGTATCAATAACCCGCTGCTGATCCGGTGTAAACGATACTCCCATGTCCTACACCTCCCCTTTCATTCGTTCTAATGCCACGTCCTGATCCAGCTCCTCAAGCTCACGCACAAGACCGGCACCAAGCTTGCGGTCAAAGCCGCAGATGCTACGATAACTGCAATATGTGCAGGCATTCTGCTTGCTCTGCTCATAAGGATTTAGAGCTATTTCTCCATCTAAAATCGAGTTTCCGATTTCCCTTATCTTATGGTTTACATAATCCGAAACAACCTTAAAATCATCCTGAGACAGGATACCGGAAGCCTTGGTAAAACTTCCGTCTTTTTTCTTGGCAACGGGTAAAATCTGCGATTTATCCGTAAATCCGGTATCCATTAAACGGATTACCTCTTCCTCGTCACTTACCATACCTGTCATTTTAAGCTCATCTAAAATTGCCTTTTCTATCTCCTGTGGGTCAGGCTTTCCCTTTTCTGTTTCCGTCATCGGGTCGCTCACATGATAGTACAGCATAGCCGCCGGAACAACCTGCATATCCGGATTCTTCTTTTTCTGCGTTTCCACTGCCGCATTCATATAAACAACCAGCTGCAGCTGTAATCCATAGTAAAGTGCCGCAAGGTCAAATTTTCTTGTACCGGATTTATAATCAATAACCTTGACATAGAGCTTATCCCCTTGCTTGCAGGTGTCTACTCGGTCGATGCGCCCGATTAAATGCATCTTCTCTTCCTCGGAAAGCGAGATGTTTACTGCTTCCAAATCCGAAGTCATTTGGAATGAAAGCTCAAAGCTTTCAGGCTGAAAAACACCCTGTTTTAGCTGATACTGCAAGGTCTGTACGGTTCGGTTCAGTATCCTGTGCATTCTGGTAATCATATATTCATTACGCTTACTGCTGTAAAGCACCGTTTCCCCATAGGACGCCGCATAGCTTTCCAGACACTCACCAATCAGTCGGTCTGCCGTATCCTTGGGAAAATCAAACCATGTCAAGCCTTCATTCTCCAGCTTTTCCGAGAACTCTTCCAATACGGCATGGAAAACATTACCCATATCCACGCTTTCAAAGCTGTACTTATCTCTTTCTTCTAAATGCAAGCCATATTGTAAGAAATGGGCATAGGCACAGGCCGCAAACTTCTCCAACCGGCTGACACTGTTTTTCAATATCTGCCCATAAAGTGCTCTTGCAAGCTCTTTCGGAAGTCTTCTGTTCTGGTAATGGAAAAAGGCTGCCTTTTTCATCTGCTGCAGAATCGGTGCATAGTTTTCATTTCTGACATATGTGTCATATAATGTAAAGAAGACGCTCTTGTCCTCTTCCAGTTCACCCGCCGCATAGCTTCGAAGCAGCTTAACCAGATATTCCATGCTGTCTGCCGGAGATTCCATCTGTTCTGTCATTTCCAAAAGCTCCGGCTGTTCGATTACAAGACTTGGGAAAAGCTTGGAAACCGTGCTGATTAAATATGCCGGACGAATACTTTTTCCCTCACTGTCTACCTTTGCATAGGATAGATACAAATGCTCCGTTGGCTTTGTCATCATCATATATAAATATAATCTCTGAATGTACATCTGCTGTCTTGGCGTCGGTGCAAGTTCAAAGTCCGATTCCTGCAAAAATTCCCGGTCAATATCGGAAATAATACCGCCCGTTCCGCCACTCTTTGGAATAATGCCGTCATTTACGCCCACGAAAAACAGCGCCTTAATCTCGCAAAGACGCGTTCTTTCAATATCACCGATAACAACCTTGTCCACATTCTGCGGAATCGTTCCTACCTTAATCTCCGCAAAGCCTGCATCCAAAATATCCGCAAACTCTTTGATTTCCATGGTCTCCTGTCCGAGAAGTCCGATAATCTGCTCCAATAATTCCATCACAAGACGGTAAATCTGGGCATATTCCTTTGCCTTAACCGGATTACCTTCTGCTTCAAACTGCTGCTCATATACAAACAGCTTCTCTTCGATGTTGGCACGAACAATAAAATCATACAACGCTTTTACAAAGCTTTCTCCTGTCGCTTCTTTTATCATCAGCGGCTCCAGCATAGTTACGATTCGCTCACGCAAAGCGTTCAGCTCTTCTAAGTCTTTTGCCTCTTCTTCACGCCGCAGACGTCTGCTGAATATGGTATTCCATCTTTTTTTCCCGCGTATTCCCATGGTAAGGACATAATTCTCAAGCCTGTCCGTTTCCTCCGGTGTAATCCCTGACAGTCCGCACCTGAGAAAATGGAATACGGATTCATAGGAATAATCCTGAATAACAACAAGCAGTGCACTTCTGATAAACTCCACGAAAGGATTCAACACCAGCTTATTGGTCTGGTCAAGGAAATACGGAATCCCGAATTTCTCAAATTCTTCCTTTGCCAAAAAGCCATAACGCTCCATATCACCGGTAACAACCGCAATATCGCGATAACAGTAATCCTTGGTTCGAATCAGCTTCTTGATTGCAAGACATACCTGAC
>CAYLWP010000155.1:0-6417 GCA_964387365.1 uncultured Roseburia sp.
GTCCAAAGAATAAATCTTCTAAAGCTAGAAGAGATAAGAGAAGAGCAAACTGGAAGATGAGTGCTCCTACATTAGTAAAGTGTAGCAAGTGTGGCGCTTTAATGATGCCTCACAGAGTATGCAAGGCTTGTGGTTCTTACAATAAGAAAACTGTTGTAGAAGCATAACTAATTATTAAAATGTCTACAGAAATCAAGGATTTGAGTATGTATCAAACCCTTGATTTTTTTGTGCCCAAAAGTCGAAAAAAGGCGAATCTTTTGAATTGACCTATAAAAAAGTTAATGATAAGATTTGTCGTAAATTGATTATTTAATTGAGTGATGAATATTGTTTCGTGAACAGTGTTATATATTTCAAAGAAGAAAAGAGTGATCAGATGTTTCAAAAGATATTGGATGAAATTAAGGCTGGAAGAGCAGCCTGATTGGAACAGAAGATGGAAAACGAAAAAGGAGAGTCGGTGTTGGTTCGCAGAAGATTTTTGCCTCCGCAACGACTCATACTGCTGGGCGGGGGTCATATTTCGCAGCCGCTTTGCAAAATGGCAGTTGAAGTAGAATTTGATGTTGCAGTAGTAGATGACAGACCATCCTTTGCGAATTCCTTGCGTTTTCCGTCAGCTTCGCGTGTTATATGTGACAGTTTTCCAAAGGCAATCAAAGAGCTGCAAATAACATCTTTTGATTATGTTGCAGTGATTACACGAGGACACAAGAATGATGCGGAATGTCTCAGAGAATTATTAGTAGGTAATATGCCGTTTTACCTGGGAATGATTGGCTCAAAACGACGAGTTACAGGGTTGCTGGAGCTATTGGCAGAAGAGGGATTGGATAAAGAACTTCTGGAACAGATTCATTGATATACAGCTTTTTGACGATTACGCTGCGTGCAAACCAGAATGTAGATGGCCTTGCGCTGACAACCTTTGGCGTTGGCTTTGGAAATTTCTTCGGCGGTTCTATTTCGAGGCTTGCAGGCGGTGTAGGACAGATTTCCGTGAAAACAACAGCAGAGGCTTTTCGGGCGACAATTCCCGGACTGTCATCGATTCCGGTTATTGGTCAGCTCTTGTTTTCTTATGGATTTCTGACATACCTGTCAATTATTATAGCAGTAATTATGACATATTTCTTAAATCATACCAGACGCGGATTGAATCTGCGTGCGGTCGGAGAGAGTCCGGCAACCGCGGATGCGGCAGGTATCGATGTATCGGCTTATAAATACGCAGCAACAGTCATCGGTGCGGCAATTGCAGGACTGGGAGGTCTGTACTTTGTTATGGAGTATCTGGGTGGTACATGGTCAAATAACGGCTTTGGAGACAGAGGCTGGCTTGCCATAGCGTTGGTTATCCTTGCCCTTTGGAAACCGACCAATGCAATTTGGGGTTCTTTCCTTTTCGGTGGTCTGTACATTCTCTATATCTATTTACCGGGACTTACCAGAGCAACACAGGAGCTTTGTAAAATGCTTCCTTATGTGGTAACGATTATCGTATTAATTATGACGAGTAAGCGTAACAAGCCGGAGAATCAGCCGCCGGCAAGTCTGGGAACGGCATATTTCAGGGAAGAGCGGTAGAGCGTATGAAGAACGAAGACAGGATTTTGGATGCAGTAGAACCATATCAGTAAAGGGATGTGATATCCATGAAGCAGATAAAAACGACAGAAGCAGTCGGTCATGTACTATGCCATGATATGACACAGATTATCCCCGGTGTAAAGAAGGATGCGGCTTTTCGTAAGGGGCACATTGTAACAGAAGAGGACATTCCGGTATTGCTGTCCATGGGCAAGGAAAATCTTTATGTATGGGAGAAAACACCGGGTATGCTTCACGAAGACGAAGCAGCAAAGGCTTTGTATGACATTTGTTGTAATGAATACATGGAAGGCAGTGAGATAAAAGAGGGTAAAATATCCTTAAAGGCGACGGCAGACGGTGTATTCCAGGCAGATACGGCCCGACTTGACGCTATCAATGCAATTGGTGAGATTATCATAGCAACAAGACATAGTAATTTTCCGGTAAAAAAAGGAGAGACTCTTGCAGCCATGCGGGTCATTCCACTGGTAATCGAAGAGGTCAGGCTAAGAACAGCTAATGAGATAGCAGGCAGAGAACCCCTACTTAGGTTACTGCCGTTTACAAAGAAAAAAGCAGCTATTATTACAACCGGTACAGAGGTTTATACAGGAAGAATTAAGGATACCTTCGGACCTGTTATTCGTGAGAAACTGGCAGAATACGGGGTGGAGGTACTTGGTCATACAATTCTTGACGATAATCCGGATAAGATTACGCAGGCTATTCATAAGGCAGCAGCAGACGGAGCAGATTTGATATGCTGCACAGGCGGTATGAGTGTAGATCCTGATGATACTACACCAAGTGCAATCAGGAATACCGGGGCTGAGCTGGTAACGTATGGTGCGCCTGTTTTACCCGGTGCGATGTTTCTGCTTGCTTATTATCAGGATAAGATACCGGTCATGGGATTACCCGGTTGCGTTATGTACAATAAACGAACCATATTTGATTTGATTCTTCCGCGCGTGCTTGCGGGAGAAAAACTGACAGCGAAAGACCTTACCACCTTGGGAGAAGGAGGTCTGTGTCTGGGCTGTGAGGTATGTCATTTCCCGAATTGCGGTTTTGGGAAGTAGGAAAAGCAGGGGCGTGAATGATATGAAGTTCAATCATTTTGACCAGAATGGTAATGCCGTTATGGTAGATGTATCTGAAAAACAGGAGACAGAGCGTATTGCGGTTGCAGAGGGAACAATCTATGTGAATGAAGAAATATTTTCTCACATTAAGGCTGGCAGTACAGAAAAGGGAGATGTGCTTGGTGTAGCAAGAGTTGCCGGAATTATGGCAACAAAGCGAACGGGCGACTTAATTCCTATGTGCCATCCGCTTATGCTGACAAAGAGTGCAGTCGATTTTTTACTGAATGACAAAGAGCATTCTGTCACTGCAGTATGTACGGTCAAGCTTGTCGGTAAAACGGGCGTGGAGATGGAAGCACTGACAGGCGTGTCAGTGGAAGATGAGGGAATCCTGTTAGATGCTGATACTAGGGAGGCTTATGAACGTATGATATGCTTTTGGCAGAAGCATTTTGCACAGAAGGAGCAGGAGTGCCCGGAAAGAGGTAGAGATTATGAAAAGAAGAACATGGATAGCGATAGTAACCGCAGTAATGATTGCTTTCACAGGCTGTACACCGAAAATGTCCGTAGAGACTGTAGAAGAAAGCGGTACCACTGTAGTGTTGTTTGCGGCCAAGAGTCTGAATCATGTGATGGAGGAGTTGATTACGGAATTCAATAAGCAGAATCAGGATGTAACGGTTGTTGGCAATTACGATAGCTCAGGAACCTTGATGGTGCAGATTCAGGAGGGGGCAGCTTGTGACATTTTCTTCTCAGCTGCAACCAAACAGATGGATGAGCTGGAGAAGCAGGGTGGTATTGTAATAGAAGGAACAAGACATGATTTGCTGAATAATCAGCTATGTGTTGTGACCTGCAAGGGCATCAATACAAAGGTAACAGGACTTACCGATATGAACCTCGCATCAAGCCTTGCCATAGCAGGAGGAACGGTACCTGTCGGTAAATACACAAGACAGGCATTGGGTAATGTAGCAATCAATGAATGTGCCAATGTCGGAGCGGTTACGGCAGCAGTGTCTGAGGGCGCTAATGAAGTCGGAACAGTATACTATTCGGATATCTATGGCTTAGAGGACAAGCTTGAGGTTCTTGAAAAGGTTTCCTATGAGCTCTCAGGGGATGTCATCTATCCTGTAGCCGCAATCCATAATCAGGAGGCAGATGAACAGGAAAAAGCTGCCGCTGAAGAATTCCTGAATTTCCTGTTATCAGATACAGCAACAGAGATTTTTGAAAAATATCAATTTGATGTAATGCAGGAGTGAGTGCAATGGATTTTAGTCCGCTTTTCATTTCGTTAAAAACAGGAGTTGTTGCAACCATTGTGTCATTTTTCCTTGGCATCTATGCGGCAGGATGTGTGTTAAGAGCAAAGCCCTCCACAAAGGCCGTAGTTGATGGAATTCTGACACTTCCGCTAGTCCTGCCGCCAACGGTGGCAGGCTTTATTCTATTGTATATTTTCAGTCTCAGAAGACCGATAGGAGGTTTTCTGTATGCGGAATTCGATATCAAAGTGGTTCAGACGTGGCTTGGCTGCGTTCTGGCTGCAACGGTAATAGCATTTCCGCTTATGTATCGTAATGCAAGGGCTGCTTTTGAACAGGTGGATAAGAATCTGATTTATGCAGCACGTACTCTTGGTATGTCAGAGCGTACCATTTTCCGGCGCGTGCTGCTTCCTGCGGCAAAACCGGGAATCCTGTCCGGAACCGTGCTGACCTTCGCACGCTCACTGGGAGAGTATGGTGCGACCTCTATGCTTGCCGGAAATATACCTGGGAAGACCGGAACGATTTCCCAGAAGATTGCCATGGTCATTCAGGACGGTGATTACAAGACGGCGGGGCTCTGGGTGTTTGTGATTACAGGGATTGCCTTTGTTATTGTATTTCTGATGAACCTGATTACCATGAAACGACATCGTACTGACTGACAGGAAGGGGGTGCAGAATGTCTTTGCTGGTAAATATAAAGAAGAAAATAGGAAGCTTTGAACTGCGTGCGGATTTTCAAATGGGAGCTGACAGCCTTGCAATCCTTGGCGCCTCAGGCAGTGGTAAGAGCATGACATTAAAATGTATTGCGGGAATTGAGACGCCGGACGAGGGTAGAATTGTTCTTCACGACCGGGTACTTTTTGACTCCGCAGGCAAGATTAATCTGCCGCCGCAGAAGAGAAGAGTCGGTTATATGTTTCAGGACTATGCACTTTTTCCCAATATGACAGTAGAACAGAATATTATGGCAGGTATGGATAAGAAGACCGGAAAAAAGGCAGAAGAATATATCAGACGGTTTCACCTGACAGGATTAGAGAAGCATTATCCGCATCAGTTGTCCGGTGGGCAGAAGCATAGGACAGCTATGGCAAGAATGATAGCGGCTGAACCGGAGGCTATTCTGCTGGATGAACCATTCTCGGCACTGGATACGCACCTGAGATGGGAGCTGGAAACAGAAATGCGGGAGCTTCTGGAACAGCTGAAAAAGCCCGCTATTCTGGTATCGCATGACAGAAATGAGGTATATAGAATTTGCAGTATGGCAGGATATATGAATAAGGGAAGGATGAACGGTGCAAGGAATGTGAAAGAATTCTTTGATAAGCCGCTGACGAAAACGGCAGCCATTTTATCAGGCTGCAAAAATCTGTCTGCCGTCAGAGTTATGGACGAAACACATCTGTATGCCTGTGACTGGCATGTTATATTGGAAGTGCCCGCTGTCCCAAAGGATACGGCGTATGTCGGTATCCGAGCACATAGCTTTCAGCCATACCGGGAGGAGATGAATCAGACAAACTGTTTCCGTATCGGTGAGTATCAGATTCTTGATGATCTGTTTGAATGGAATATTTCCTATAAGACAGATGCAGACAGCAGATGGCTGCAATGGAAGATAGCCAAGAATACTATACGAGGGGTGCCGGAAATTCCGAATTTTCTGACAGTTAACGGGGACGCTGTTTTATGCCTGCAGGAAGATGAGATATAATCTTTCAGTCTTATCCTGTTTTATGTAGATATACTTGTACGGAAATTACTTGATTTTTACGCCGTCGTTTAGTATATTTATTATGGTATAGGAGGATTACTGACAATGGATGAGATAACTAGAGTAGCCGTTGATGCCATGGGCGGAGACAATGCTCCGACAGAGCTTGTAAAGGGAGCCGTGGAAGCGGTAAATGAGAGTAAGAAGATTAAGGTATATCTGACCGGTAAGGAAGATATCATTAAAGAAGAGTTAAGTAAGTACACATATGACACCGATCGTATTGAGATTGTGAATGCGACAGAGGTAATTGAGACAGCAGAGCCGCCTGTTATGGCGATTCGTAAGAAGAAGGATTCCTCCATTGTTGTCGGAATGAATCTGGTTAAGGACGGAACCTGTGACGCCTTTGTTTCAGCAGGAAGCTCAGGTGCGGTACTGGTTGGCGGGCAGTTGATTATAGGCCGTATCAAGGGAATTGAGAGATCCCCGTTAGCGCCATTGATTCCTACGGAAAAGGGATGTTCCTTATTGATTGACTGTGGTGCAAATGTAGATGCGAGAGCTTCCCACCTTGTTCAGTTTGCCAAGATTGGTTCTGTATATATGGAAAGCGTAATCGGCGTGGACAAGCCAAGGGTTGCCATCGTTAACATTGGTGCCGAGGAGGAAAAGGGTAACGCGCTTGTAAAGGAAACCTTCCCATTATTAAAGAATTGTCCGGAGA
>CAYLWP010000156.1:0-6399 GCA_964387365.1 uncultured Roseburia sp.
CTGTAACGCCCTGGAAGGTCTTGAACATCAGGTTAAACTGACGAATATCCGTAAAGTTGTGCTTTCCGCAGGTAGGACATGCTATTTTGTTCTCTTCGATGAAGTTCTTCATCTGCTCCTGGCTCCATGCATCTACGGACTCCTCAAGCTTGATATCCTTCTCTGCACAGAAATCTTCGATTAACTTGTCTGCACGGAAACGCTCGTGACATTCCTTACAATCCATCAAAGGATCGGAGAAGCCTCCTAAATGTCCTGATGCCACCCATGTCTGAGGATTCATAAGAATCGCACAGTCTACACCAACATTGTATGGATTTTCAGTAACGAACTTCTGCCACCAAGCCTTTTTTACATTGTTCTTCAGCTCAACGCCAAGGTTACCGTAATCCCATGTATTAGCAAGACCTCCGTAAATCTCAGAGCCCGGATATACAAATCCTCTAGCCTTTGCCAAAGCAACAATTTTTTCCATTGACTTTTCCATTGTTATTCCCTCACCTTATCTTTTTATTATTTAAATACTATCACACTGTTACCATCTGCCGGGGCGATGTCTGCCGACTTCTTCCCGTTCGGTGTTACGCCGTCTCCGGCATATAATATCGTGTCATAGCAATTAATTTGCAATGTACCTTCCTGTAATACATTCTCCATAATCACAATATGGTTCTCACTCATATTCAGAAGCTCTCTTCTGGACACCTTGGTTGCATCCTTGTCAGTTCCTGTCAGAATGATATTCAAGTCATAGCCCTCTTCATACGCATCCAGTATCGTTCCTACGAACAGTTCTTCCTCATTGTACTTGGAATATGCCTCTGCATCACTGTAATTGAGTACTACCTTGACCTTTGTGTCAATCACTTCACAGCTCTCCAGCATAACAACTGAGCTTGGAGACTTCTTCTGAAATGCCGTAATGGAATCCTGAATCGTCTGATTCAGCTCCTCTACATTATAATATTCCTCTGTGAAATCCTCCACGATTACACTCTGTACGCTTCCATCCTCAAAGATGGAAATCGAATTCACTAATTCATTTTCTGTAGCAGCTTCTTCCTTGCCACACGCTGTTAAGCCAAGAAGCATTGCCGCCAGAATACCCGTTATCATAAATTTTTTCATACTCTCTGCCTTCCTTTTGAACTTTTCAAAAAGTTCCGCGTCCTATTATATCGAACTCATTCAAGATTTTCAAGTATTTCAAGGCTTTTAAAATTCCTATCGAAGGTTTTTGCACAAAGTCTCTTACAAAAAATACCTAATTCTCTCAAAACCTCTTCAGAAACAGTAAAGGAATACAGCTTCTCAACAGGTGTTCGCATTATGTAGTCAACTGTATAAACAGTTGACTCCTGCAATCCCGCATTCTGATTTACTCCCGGGAACTCACCGTTAATTACGACAGCCTTTAATTCAAAAATACTGCGTACCAGCTTGTGTGAAAATGCCTTAGAGGTCAATGCCCGCAGGGACTGATAAATCAGCTTGAGCATGCCCGTTTCATCATTATTTTCCCGTGTATAATAATCACATATTTCCAAAAAATACATCCCGTAATAAGCGCCCACAAAATCCTCGCGCAAAGCCTCAAAATAATTGGAAATTTCCGCTTCTGCCATTGTATAGGAGCTTTTCCCGGCATACAGCTTGAACTGTCCGAAGGAAAAGGGACTTGTCGGTGCCATCAGACGATTGCCGGGCTTTCTTGCCGACCTTGCAAACGCAGATACTTTACCACGTTCTCTGGTCAGAATCACAACTCTTCTGTCATATTCGCCAATCGGTTCTGATTTCATTATGATTCCTGTCACAATTACAAAATCCTGCATACCCGTACTCACGTGTTTCTCCTGTCTTTTCTCCGGTTTCACAGCCGGAAAGCTGTTCGCGGGATTCCTGCTTATATGCAAGATAATCCTCTATCTGCCCCGTCTTTGTAAAACGGTTCCATCCATCCTCGTACATTTTGCTTCTCCCCTCTGTATTTCATAAGTAACCTACAGATAGGGTTTGCTTTTTTTCAAATTCTATTCCGCATCCTTAGGGTCATAGCCAAAATTCTTAATTAAGAAATCGCTGTCTCTCCAATCCTTCTTTACCTTAACCCAAAGCTGCAGATTAACGTGCATTTCCAGTAAATCCTCGATTTCCGGACGAGCCATGGAACCGATTTTTTTCAGCATTGCACCGCCTTTTCCGATGATAATTCCCTTGTGGGAATCTCTTTCGCAGATGATGGTTGCTTCGATATCCACAATTTTCCTGCTGTACTTCATCGCTTCAATGGTTACTGCAACACCGTGCGGAATCTCTTCATCAATACTTCTAAGCACCTTCTCACGAATCAGCTCTGCCACAATCTGCCGCATCGGCTGGTCGGTAATGGTGTCCTCATCATAAAATGCGGGACCGTAAGGAAGATACTTCATAATCTGCTGAATCAGCGTTTCCGTATTGTCTTCCTTCAGTGCGGAAACCGGTACGATTTCCGCAAAGTCCATCTGCTTTCTGTACGCATCAATATAACCTAACAGCTGCTCACGCTTCACGGTATCAATCTTGTTCATAACAAGAATAACCGGCACATTTGTTTTTTTCAGCTGTTCGATAATATGCTGTTCTCCGGCACCGATGTAGTCGGTTGGCTCAACCAGCCACAGAATCACATCCACTTCCCTAAGGCTTCGCTCCGCAATGTTAACCATGTAGTCGCCAAGCTTATTCTTGGCCTTGTGAATACCCGGTGTATCGACAAAGACAATCTGTCCCTCCTTGGAGGTATACACAGTCTGTATTCTGTTTCTTGTCGTCTGCGGCTTCTTTGAAGTAATTGCAATCTTCTGACCTATCAAAGAATTCATCAGGGTTGACTTTCCGACATTTGGCCTTCCGATCAGGGCTGCAAACCCTGATTTATATTTTTCATTCATTTCCATTTTCTGTACCTTTCTGTACCTGCTGCGGTGCCTGCTGTTGTGGTGCCTGCTGCGCCATAAAGCCTGCATTTGCCTGCATGTATGCCTGCTGTGCTCTCATTTTTGCTTCTCTTTTCCGGTCTGTCTGCTTCTTTTCCCACTTCAGGATAAGCTTTACAATCAGTGCAAGAATTGCAATAACAATGAGGAATACCACGATATTCGGGATATTAATAATCAAACTGATGAAGAAATTCTTTACACCGTCACAAACAGAATAGAGATTCTCCATAAAGCCTGTTGTAATCTGCTCCCAGGTTCCCTTGGGCTCCTGTGGCGTGTATCTTACTACCTCTTCGATATTCAGATATACTGTACTGTAATCAATCTGATTATCATAGGTTCTAAGCTGAGATTCCATGCTTTCAATCTGATACTGTACCTCCGCCAGACGGCTCTCAATCGTAATGATATCTTCGATTGTCTCAGCCATATCCAGGAGTTCCAAGAGTCTCTCCTGCTCTTTTAAAAGCATTTTTTTGTGACTCTCCAAATCGACATAGGTAAGCGTAACATCTTCTACTGCCTCCTGACGATAGGTGATGTTTGACGCGCCTTCCACGGTTTCCAGAAAGGCATCGAGATTAGCCTTGGGAATTCTCGCCGTGATGTTTCCGGAACGGTTCGTATCCCTTCCGCGAGAGCTGAAGTCTTCCACATAACCGCCCAGTGCTTCTACCTTTTGGTATACTGTCTGCACCAGCTCGTTATAGTCTTCGGTTTCCACATTCATATGTACGGTCTTAATCAGCTTCCGGTTGGACTCTACCATATTCTGACCTTCAACCGGCGCCGCCTCCTCTATCTCCAAGGCTGTGTCCTCATAGAGCTCTGCCTTGGCGTTAGTGACAGACGCCGCAGAATCCATCGTGACGGATTCCGTTGTTGCCTGAAAAGAATCACTACTGCTTCCACAGCCTGTTGTGGTAAGCAGTAACGAAAATGCAAGTGCTGTCAATAATACCTTCTTCATTTGTTTTCCTCCCTCACTCTTCTCTTAATGAAACAGATTCTCAATGGTTTCAAACATTTCCCTGTTTTCCTCAATTGCCTGTCCGTTACCCACAACGCAGACAGCCTCTGCCTTCATAATGGCATCCATATAATCCGCAAGTGCTCTGATATCCTCCTGTGTACAGGCAAGAAGCTCATCACGCTCCTTCTGTATCTCCTCATAGGTCTGATTTGTCAGATATGCACTGGATGAACGGCTCCCCTTCGCAGACGGATTCATTGGTGTATCCAGGTCACTGATGGCTCCGATAATATATTTGGTCATGGTTCTTTCATCGGCAGTAAAGCCTCTCAGATAATCGCCTGTCTTTTCAAAGGTTTCCATCGTCTTTTTCAGGTTCGGGTCACGGTAGGATACGAAATAGCTGTCCCCCGCCTTGCCGAAGTTACACATACAGCCGTATGCGCCACCCTTTACACGGATATTGGTCCAAAGATATTCGTAGCCTAAGATTACCTTTAATACTCTTAAAGCTCCTGTATAGGTCAGGTTGCCGCCGGTACGGTAATTGCCTGCACGTCCTACATACTGAATCTGCGCCGAAGTACCAAGACCTTCATTCTTTTTCTGAAGGCTGACTGCAAAGTGCTCTTTTCTGACCGGTTCCGTATAGAGACTTGCCTTGAGTTCCGGAATCAGCGTAATGATTTTCTCATAGCCGTCTTCACATGCAGTAATGTCTACCATCAGATTCTCAGGACGGAAGATACATCTTGCAAGCTCGCTAAGCTTTTCTATCAATTCCTTCTTATTTCCGTCAAAATCAGCTTCTATCTTCTCAAGCATACGAAGACACGGAATACCGTTTACCAGTTCGGAAACTGCTGCCGTTTCACTGAAATATGACATCGCACGAATTGCTGCAAGAGAATGTCCTGCCGAGGTCATGCTGCCCTGCATACGCGACTTCATCTCCGCTACGATTTCAAGGATTCTGCTCTCGTCTGCAAGACTTGATGTCGTCATAATCTCAGCCAACAGTCCAAAGGCATTCTGCAATTCGTCATACATCGCCTTGGTCTTTACCTCGAAGGTCAGCTTATATTCATCAAGCTTACGGGCATTGACATAGGTGTTCACTGTCGTATGAATACCGCCTGTATGAATATTTGTCTCGTTATAAAGCTCTCCGTAGGAATAGCTCTTTGTATCAACATATCCTAACACATTTTTCAGAATTCCCACATAGGAGAATAAATCTGCCGGAATATCGGAAGCATCAAAAATCAGACGGATATAACCGATTCCGTTTGTGTAAATATTATGGAATAACACCTTGGTATCTTCTACGGCACGAACTTCATTGATGAAGCCCTCTGCCTCTTTTTTCATATCCTCTCTTGTAAGCATCGGAAGCTTTTCGAGGTTCTCCGGCGATTCCTCCGCATCCTGATAAGCATGGAGCGCATGGGTATCAGCCACAATCTTCTGAAGCTCTTCCTCAGAAAGTGTTGCCTTGTACGCCTGAAGCTTATCTGCAAGCTCCTTTTCCTCTTTTGCCGTCAGTCCTTCCTTCGGGGAAACAACAAGCACAGTCTTATGATTGTTATGAATCAGATATTTCTCAATTAACTGCTCATAATAATCAGTTTCAATCTTTTCACGCAGGGACTTAAATACATCATTTGCCTCAATCAGGTCAAATGCCATGCGGTCATCATACAGCCAGGAGTCAAACATCTGTAAGCCGTACATCAGGCCCTTGGGATAGGAGCCAAAGTCAGCCTCTCTATACCGGAATTCGTAGTAATTCAAGCCCGCAAGCAACGCCTTTTTGTCCAGACCTTCCTTCACAATTCTGGCAAGCTCTTCCTCGATGGTAGAAACGAACTCTTCCTTCTGCGAATCATTGGCATTTTTTGCCACGATAGAAAAATAAGGCTGATAAATACCGTTTTCATATACACTGTAAACCTCTGTACCGATATTTTTGTGAATCAGTGCAAGCTTTAGAGGCGCACCTGAGGAAGAACATACGGCATAATCAATCAGCTGCATTGCATAGTACAGCTCCTTATCAAGACTGGTTCCGACAACCACGTTGTAGGACAGATAGGTATTGTCCTTTAAGGACTCACCCTCCATAATCGGGTAATCCTTGTGAATCGTTACCGGCTGTTCAAACGGCTTCTGCATTGTCAGACCGGAATCAATCGTAATGCGGTCGAATTTGCTTAAGTAGTGCTCATCTATCCAGATTAACTTCTCTGCCATATCCATATCACCATATAAGTAGATATAGCTGTTTGACGGATGATAATATCTTCCGTGAAAATCAAGGAAATCTTCATAGGTAAGGTCAGGAATTGCCTTCGGATCACCACCGGACTCTACACCGTATGCCGTATCAGGATAAAGTGAATTCAGCACTTCTCTGTCATGCACATCATCCGGTGAAGAAAA
>CAYLWP010000157.1:0-6393 GCA_964387365.1 uncultured Roseburia sp.
TCCACGTTTAGTATAAATATTGCGAATGAACTTAGCGAGTTTCGCAATTACCTATATTAAATTAATTTGGTGTGACTACGAACACTTTTGATAGTTCATTTACAAAATCATCCAAAACAGGTTTAAGAGAGCCATTGACATCAAGAATCAAGTCTCCGTAATATCTTACGCGAAGATAATTATCCCAGTAATCTGACTTCTGAGCATACTGACAATCACCTACATAACCGTATTCGATAATGTAATAATCATCAGTATGTATAAACTGGTCCCAAACAGGTGGCTTTACTGTTATGCCATAAACCGTTCCATTGTATTCAAAATCAAAAGTTCAGTAAGATATTGTGTGTTTTCTAAAAATGTAAAAGTTGGTTTTAAAATTTTAGTTTCATCTGTAAATGTACATGTATTATTTCCCATTAAAAATGATGGTCTTAAATATTCCAAATAATTTATCACACCATTATTATACAAATCACTAGTGTCTGTTGTGTCGTAATAAAAATCTTCTGCCAAAGTTTTATTCCATTTAATTAAAATCTTATCAAGATTTCCTATTACTTCTTCCGAGTCAAAACGACCTTGCATGGAGTCTAATGATATGGTAAAATCGCCATAATCATACGCGTAATAGTCCTCAAATTTAGGAGTTGTCTTTCTATTTTTTCCAAATATTCTATCGCCATCTTCTTCAAGTTTTTTGTCTCTGATTTCCGGGAATACTTCTTTTGCGTCCACAGTGCCAAGACTTACATCATAAATAATACAATCTTTTATTGGGCATGCGTATGGATACGGATTAATTACCCAAACATGCGAAACCATGTGATTCAATTGTTCAAAATAGAGTTCAATTTCATATTCTGATGAACCGCGAATACTTGGCAAAACATATACATTTTGAGCATCAAAAGTTTTTGAATACCCTCGTTCTGTTACAAACTCTTCAGTTTTTTCGTCTACTATTGTCTGATAAGTGGTGTCCATAGTAAAATCTAACCCCTTACCGCAAACATAACCATTCCAACCTTGATCAAATACTACGCTAACCGAATCTCCGATTTTAAAAGAACATCCATCAAGTGTAATTATGCCATCCCATGTTTCGTCCTGAATTTCTTCTACGATAACTGTTTCATTGCTACTTGTTATTTCTTCAGTTGATATTTCATTATTAATGTTTTGATTTATTTGTTGCGTATCAGGTTGTGTAACATTTTCTTTTTCACTGCTGCCACATCCAGTTAGTATTAAACAAAGTAATAAGCTAAATACCATTAACTTTCTTTTCATTTTTTGTTTTTCCTTTCTTAAAAATATAATCTAACTGTTCTGCGTATTTTTAAGACAAATCGTGAGCTTACTCGCAATTGAATTATCGAGCTTACATCATTATAAATCCGCATAAAAGTTATAAGTATCCATAATCTCCTGCGGTACATCCGGTGATTCCTTCTGTATTGCGCGGATTCTTAAATCAAACTCCTGCTTCTTTTTCTGGCAGTTTCTGCCGTGTCTTGCCATGGCAACCTCGTAAGGTCTTTGTACGACAAGCTTCTCTCTTAAGGATTTTTCAAACGGACAATAGGTTGCGAGAATTTCTCTTGCCACCTTATTCATCTTCATGGAAGCGTTTGCTTCACTCTTAACCCAGAATTCGTAGTCAATCAGGAAGATTTCTCTTGAGTTATTTCTTCCCTTCTGAATCTGGAGCTTCACCCTTTCTCTTGCTTCATCGGACAAATCACGGTTCTTGCGATAGAACTGGATATAATCCATATATTCGGAGGTAAGGGACTTAACCTTTACGTCATTCCACTGCATACCCTGAATACATCTGCAAAGCTCCCAGCGGAATCGGCCGAACATCTTAACCATCATGTCGTCCACATTGGTGTTGGAAAGAATCGGGAATGCAAATCTGCCCGGTGTTGCCTTATTCTTACCGCCAACCTCCTGCCACATGGCGGCATTAATACCGTATAACGGGAACAGGATAATGTCCGGATAAACATTTTTCATCGTTGACTCATGATTAATCTTGAGAGCTGTATTCGTATATAATACCTCTCGATAAAATACGGAATAATCAATCTTTAACAGATTCTCAACGCTCTGGTTAATCATCTTCTTGGTTACCAGAATCTTATCGAGATATCCGAAAATTGCTTCCTTGTATAAAATAGGCATATAGGTTGTCGGCTGACCATACAGGGTTCTGCTGTTGCTCTTCTGCATGTTCATAACCTCGTACTCTACACGCTTCTCCATATTGTCGGTAAGCTCCTTCATCTGGGCTTCCGTAATGTCGCCCATCTTCTTCTGGGAACGGAGATTTTCAAAGTAGTCCTCATCAAACTCACTCTTGGAAGGCTCACGCTTTCCTTCGTAAATCATAGTAAGCCACTCTACCATGGTAAAGACATTACATGGTCCTTCATTTTCCTCAGGCTCAATACTGCAGAGGAATTCCAGATGCTCCTGCTCAAGCAAACGCTCATCCAGCATACCGAAGTTCAAAAACAGCTCTACTGCTTTTGGCATGGACATACCGTTCTGCAGTGCCTTCATATAACAGTCGTAATACATCTGGAATACGATAGGAGTGATTGCCTTCTTTGCCTTCTTGACATCATCCTCTATCGACAGTCTGTCAGGTGTATTCACCAGAAAATCTACATTTGTACGCAGCTTCCCTGCATTTTCTTCATCCAGTCCGGCATACTCGATTACCTGATTCATGGAATTCTTCAGGGATAATACATCACGCTGCACAGCCGCATCCTTTTCCTCCTGCGACTTCTTTTCGCTCTCTGTCATTTCCTTTGAAACAACCTCTGAAACTCTCTTCTGCATACGTTCAAGAGCAATATCCGCAATATTTTGGCACTGCTTCTTTAATTCACCGTACTGGAACTGTACTTCCTTGCAAATATCCGTAAGCAGACTCTGCATTTCAAGAGGAACATTGCCCTTTCTTCTCATCTCTGTTCCCTGCACACATGCATATTCAAACAGATTGTGGCTAGCTCTTGTTCCGACAAGTCCAAGCAGCTCCCTGATATAATCAAGCATGGCATTACAGTCACCATAGAACGTATCCACCATATTAATAATCTCTGCGACCTGATAAAGCGCCATATCCTCGCTATACGAATAATACTGCTTATTCACTGCCAGAGGAATCTTTGCGCCCTCTTCGTAATATCTGATACGGTCAGCATTTTCATCATCGAACTGGTCATAGGGCTGTATCTCTTCCAGCTCCTGCAACGGCATCATCTGCACGCCCGTGCTCTGACACAATCTGCCATATTGCTGATAGCTCTGCTGTGCAAACTGATACAAGCGATATGCTCTGTTATATAAATCCTGACGGATTCTTGCAAGATCCGTTATGTACTTAAACTGGGAAGAAACCATAATAGCACGATAGTCCATATTTTTCGCAATAATACTGCGCAACGCTTCCTCTCCTGTAATCGGCAGTGCATAGATTACCGAATCCTCCAGTGCAATATAGGTTGCTCCGTAATTCCCTCGAGGAATATCATTCAATGCAATCAGTGCGCCCTGCCCTCTGACAAGTCTCAGCCACTCATTCTGCATCAGCACTCTGCCTGATAAAACGATTCCTACCTGCGTAATTTCGTCGCCCTGTTTAAAAACGATCTCGTTTTTCTTTACCTCATTTTTCCCATTTACACTTAGCATAGCTTCCTTCCTTTCCTTCGTACATTACGTTAAATCTTCGACGGATACCAGTTCGAGGTTATCCGGGAAGCAGTCTCTTTCTTCTGCACTGACACATATCATATAATCTGCAAGCAGCTCATAATATTTTATATAGGCTTTCGTCTGCCGGTTCACATCTGTTACCTTATCAGGCTCTTTAGAGGTCAGGTACTGACTGATACCTTTTCCTATCCCTTCACCTGTCAGCTTTGCGTAGCTTTCCTTTGCCGTCCACATTTGATAAAATAACCTGCTGTTGTTTTCTTCCCCTGCCAGTCTTTCATACTCTTCGGCAGCAAAAAAACGTTTTGCTATCTGCAGATTCCATGGTCGCATCTCCTGAATATCGACTCCTATCTCTTTGCTATGCACACCACATATCACCCATTTTCCGGAATGTGACAATGAATAGCAAAACTCAGGATACTGTACAAGCTTCGGTTTCCCGGATGATCCGGACTGTATCCGGACATTCTCCCACTGTTTCTCCGTATAGCCTTCCTGTAAAAAGCTATATCGTAACAAAAGACCGGCTACAAGACTCTGTACCTGATCCTTCTTCTGTTTCAGCCTGCCGATACGTTCTCTTCTTGTACTATCTACCAGAAAAATTCCATTCGACCAATCATTTTCCTGCATTGCTTCAAAGGCTTCTATCTTTGCTGCATATATCTTCAAGTGTCTACCATACCTTTCGCCCTGTCCGGCGTTAAGCAAAAACGCGGGACAACCTATATTCAAATTTGCCCCGGTATTCCCACCGGGGCCAACTCTTCCTTTATTTTAATATTTTCCGAAGTCACCGTCCAGCGAAATAATGCTCTCGTTATCACGATATCTGTCTTCTTCACCGTTCATACCGTTGTCCTCATCAAACTCGGTTCTGTACACTCTGCCCGATAACAGCTTATACTTGGCAACCGCATGCTGAAGCTGACCTGCTAGGGATGACAGCTCTGCACTCGCCGCTGCACACTGTTCACTTGTTGCGGAATTGGTCTGTACAACATCTGCAATCTGTGTAATACCGGAATTAACCTGTCCGACAGATTTAGCCTGGTTGGCTGATGCCGTCGCAATACGTTCAACAAGCCTTGCAATATCTCCTACTGAACTTTCAATTTCTTCCAGGGCAACCGCTGTTTCTTCTGCCAGTTTGGAGCCGATTCCTACCTTTTTGATGGAATCCTCAATCATCTCAGCAGAACTCTTTGCAGCATCTGCCGACTTGCTTGCCAGATTTCTTACCTCGTCTGCAACTACGGCAAAGCCCTTGCCATGTACACCTGCTCTTGCTGCCTCGACAGATGCATTTAAGGCTAAGATATTTGTCTGGAAGGCAATATCATCAATTACCTTCATAATCTTGGAAATATTTTCAGAGGATTCATTGATATCCTTCATGGCAGTAATCATATTCTTCATTTGCTCATTACCGCGAATCGCACCCTCTTTTGTATTCTGAACCAGTTCATTGGCAGCATTTGCATCTTCCGCATTTACTTTTGCTCCGTTTGCAATTTCTTCAATTGATGCAGTAATCTCTTCAATTGCGCTTGCCTGTTCGGTAGTGCCCTGTGCCAGAGAATTGCTTGCGCTTGCAACCTCGTCCGCACCTGTTGCCATTCTTGCAGCCGCATCACGAATTATGGAAAGGTTCTGATTGTTATCCCTGAGCATTTTCTTTAATGCCAGACCCAATACATCTCGCTCGCTTGCCGGCTTACAGGTTATTGTCAGATCACCATCTGCAAATTTTTCTGCAATTCTTGCCTGATCTCCGATATTTTTAACCATGTGTGCGAAGTCTTCCATTAAATCTCCGAATTCATCATCCGATTCTCTCTTGATATCCTGATTGATATCACCCTCTGCCATCCTCAGTGCGATACCGGAAATCTTTGAAATTGGTGTAAGCACCTTCTTTTGTGTGAGCATAATTGTGCTGAACAAACAAAGTACATAAATGGCAACGGCAAAGCTCATAATAAAGTTGCTTCTGCTCGTAATATAATCGCGAACCTCCGCTCTTGGCTTGCCTGCAAACATCATACCAACAACGCCGCCTGAGTTGTTTCTGATTGGAACATAATAGCCGTAATAATCCGCATTATTAATTACTACATCTGTTGATGAATACTCCTGTCCGTTATTCAATACAGCGGATATAACCTCTGTCCCTGCCATGGTACCAACAATTCTTTGTCCCGCATCATTGATAATCGTAGTTGCACGTCTGGTGTCACCATAAAACACGGTCAATACAGCGTCATTTGACTGCGCTATCTTATCCAGAACCGTAATATTATCTGTAATATTGTAGTTACCCTTATAAAGCTTGTCACCTTTTAAATGGTACTCTCCCAGATCTACTTCGTCATAGGAATAGCTTGTCGCTATGGCAATTCCCTTCAGTCCATCCAACACCTGAGTATCCAGTCCCTCTGTCATAACGTTATTTGATAACAGTACTAAAACAATACATGCCACCAGTAACGGAACTGTTGCAATCATCAGAATCAGCATTTTAACATTTAAACGAAACTTCTTTCTCTTTTGTTTTTCCATAAGAAACTTCCTTTCACACATAATTATGGATTTAATTACTTACTTTCTATTTTAAATTGTTTTTGTTTTCAAGTCAATACTATATATTAT
>CAYLWP010000158.1:0-6343 GCA_964387365.1 uncultured Roseburia sp.
ATTTCAAAAAGCAACTATTGTTTATGGATAAGTGTGTTCGTGTAAGAATTGGTAAAACAGAACACGGAGTTATGATAAAAGGGACATTAATAAGGGTTATTACAAAAAATGATTAGGCCACTTGCGCCTAATCATTTTTTTCTGACTTTTCCAGTGTAAATATAAATTCCGTACCAACACCCTCGGTGCTGATTACGTTAATATTCTCATTGTGGGAGTGGATAATCTCCTTTGTAATGGAAAGTCCGAGTCCCGTTCCCTTTTTATCCTTACCGCGGGATAAATCGGTTTTATAGAAGCGGTCCCAGATAAGCTTGATGCTGTCCTTGGGAATGCCGATGCCGTTATCCTTGACAGAAACAAGAAGCTTTGTGGACTTTTCAACAGTTTCAATTTTGATGGAAGAGTTCTTATGACTGAACTTGATGGCATTATCAACGAGGTTATAGAGCACCTGTTGGATTTTTACCACATCAGCATTGACAAACATCTTCTCACCGGTTAAAACAAGCTCAATGGTAATCATTTTACTGCGGCAGGTTCCTTCAAAGGAGGCTGCCGTATTTTTTATGATGGCATTGATATCAAAGTCGGTTCTGTCAAGAATCATGCCCTTGGTGTTCAGGTTATTCAGGGTCAGAAGCGAGTTGGTAAGCTTGGTCAAACGGTCTGTTTCATTCAGCACGACACCCAGATACTTCGGATAAAGCTCCGGCGGAATCGTTCCGTCCAGCATGGCCTCCAGATAGCCTCTCATGGAGGTGAGCGGAGAGCGGAAGTCATGGGAAATATTGGCAACCAGCTGCTTCTGGTTATCCTTGCTCTTTGCCACCTCGCTTGCCATATATTGCAGAGATGCGGCAAGATAACCAATCTCGTCCTCGCTGTATACCTGAAATTCGTAATGGAAATTGCCGACGGCATACTGCTCGGTTGCATGGGTAATCTTTCGAAGCGGAAGATATACCAGCTCGGTAAAAAAGAGCAGAATGATTAGGGACAGCAAAAACAGAATAACCAGTGTCAGGTATGAAATATTCAGTAAGGAGTTACAGGAGTCCTCTAAGTCGCTCATGGATGCATGAATGACAACATAGCCGTTTACCTTATAATCGGAAGTAATCGGTGCAAAGGCGGAAATCATCTCTTCATCAAACATACCAAAGAAATTTCCGACCGTATAAAAGGAGTTGCCTGTAATCGTCGGACTGAAGTTCGGTATCGTAACCGGATTATCAATATCCGGAGGCTCACTGGAATTCAATACGATTAAGCCGGAGGGGTTAACAATCCAAACCGATGCATTCAGAAAGGTATCAATTGCCTCAATCTGGCGCCATACGGATTCGAGTGTAATCTCGCTGTTATAAAGGTCGGCGGCGTAGGAATTGGATACCAGCAGGGCTTCCTTATAAAGTGCGTCTGCGCGGTCTCTTTTTAAATGTTCCAGTGTCATGCTGGAGGTAAAGGTTGCTACCACGATGAAGCCGAAAAAGGCAAAAATCAGGTAGGCAAGTACAAACTTCAAATATAGCGTACGTTTCATAATAGTACCTCGTAAATGAATTATTGATTCTTAACCTCAAATTTATAGCCGATTCCCCAGATGGTGGCTATTTTCCATGATTCATGGTCCTTTATCTTTTCACGGAGACGTTTGATATGAACGTCAACAGTTCTGGTGTCGCCGATATACTCGTAGCCCCAAATCTGGTCCAGCAGCTGCTCACGGGTAAATACATGGTTAGGTGAGGCAGCAAGGAAATACAGTAATTCCAGCTCCTTTGGCGGCATATCCACGGTATGTCCGTTATAAACAACGGAATAATTGGTCAGATTAATGGTCAGGTTCGGATAGCTTACCTGCTTGGCAGACGGATTCTCAGCAACAGGGGCAGCAGTTTTATAACGACGAAGAACAGCCTTTACTCTTGCTACCAGCTCTTTGGTATCAAAGGGCTTCTCCATATAGTCGTCTGCGCCAAGCTCAAGTCCGAGCACCTTGTCAAAGACCTCTCCCTTTGCGGAGAGAATGATAATCGGAGTCTGTGATTTCTGACGAACCTCGCGGCATACCTGATAGCCGTCGATTCCCGGAAGCATCAGGTCAAGGATAATCAAATCAGGAGAAAAGGCATCTACGGCTCTCAGAGCGGATTCGCCGTCATAAACGATTTTGGTCTCAAAGCATTCCTTTGTCAGATAAAGGGAAATCAGCTCTGCAATATTTTCATCATCATCAACAATTAAGATTTTCTGTTTGTTTACCATGTTGTGTAACTCCCTCGCTTTCTATATAGTAATTATTTAAACTCTGCTATGGTAACGCCGGCATCGCCTTCACCGAATTCGCCAAGGTGGAAGGACTTTACGTAGGAAACGCTCTTTAAATGTCTTTGCACAGCGGCTCTCAGAGCACCGGTTCCCTTTCCGTGTACGATGCGGACACTCGGTATATGTGACAGATACGCATCATCCAGATATTTATCAAGCTCGGCAATGGCTTCGTCCACGGTTCTTCCAAGCAGATTGATTTCCATAGAAATAGACTTTGTTTTAGAAACGCCTATCTTGCTGCCCGAACTGCGTGCGGATGGACTGTACTTGGACCTTGGAGACGGAGTAAGCACCTCTTCGTTGATTAATACAAGGTCACGCAGGTTAACCTTGGAACGGATAATTCCGCACTGTACGAATAAATCTCCCTTGGCATCCGGCATGGAGGAAACGGTTCCCTTTAATCCCATGGAAACAACCTTAACCATATCGCCCGGCTTAATCTGTGTTGCTTTTAATATCTTATGAGTCGGCTGCTGTGCTGCCTGTGAAAGCTTTGCATTTTTTTCATTAATCTTGTCACGGACCTTAGTTCGTGCCTTTTCCATATCCTTCATAGAGGTGTTGGAATTATATTTCTGGAAATTGCGGATGGTTTCATCAGCAACCTCCTTGGCCTCCTGTAAAACGCGACGTGCTTCTTCGTTTGCTTCACGAAGAATACGCTCCTTTTGTGAGTCAAGACGCTCCTGCTTTTGTGTCAGCTTATCCTTGAGCGAGCTGATTTCAGCCTTGTAGCTTGCAATTTCTGCTCGTTCAGCCTCTATGGTCTTGCGGCTTGCCTCTAAATCAGCCAGTAGGTCCTCAAAGCTTTCGTCCTCTTCGCTGATATGCTCCTTTGCCGAATTGATAATCTCATCGGAAAGCCCGAGCTTTGAAGAAATGGCAAAGGCATTACTTTTTCCCGGAATACCGATTAACAGGCGGTAGGTCGGGCGAAGCGTTTCTACATCAAATTCGCAGCAGGCATTCTCCACATAAGGCGTGGAAAGGGCAAATACCTTTAATTCACTGTAATGTGTGGTTGCCATGGTACGGATGCCTTTATCGTGCAGGTGCTTTAATATGGCAATGGCAAGGGCTGCTCCCTCTGTAGGGTCTGTACCGGCACCAAGCTCATCAAAAAGGCACAGGGAATCTTCGTCGGCATTCTCTAAGATAGATATCGTATTTGTCATATGGGCAGAGAAGGTAGAAAGATTCTGCTCAATGCTCTGCTCATCACCGATATCTGCATAAACCTCTCGGAAAACTGCAAGCTCGGAACGGTCTAATGCAGGAATATGAAGTCCCGCTTGTCCCATAAGAGTAAAAAGGCCTACGGTTTTTAACGATACTGTCTTACCACCGGTGTTCGGACCGGTAACAACTAACAGGTCAAAGTCACGACCAAGCATAATGTCAATCGGAACGACCTTTTTCTTATCAAGTAACGGGTGACGTCCCTTACGGATATGAATATAGCGGTCAGTATTGAATAATGGTCTGGAAGCATTCATATCAATAGCAAGGGATGCTCTGGCAAAAATAAAGTCAAGCTGTGTCAGAAGCTTAAAGTTCTGCATCAGCTCTGCAGTATGTTCGCCTGCCTGAGCACTTAAGGTGGCAAGGATAACCTCGATTTCCTCCTGCTCCTGCAGTGCCAGCTCTTTTAACTGATTGTTCAGATTGACAATGGCAGCAGGCTCGATAAAAAGAGTGGAGCCGGTGGAGGACTGGTCATGCACCATTCCCGGAACATTTCCCTTATGCTCAGCCTTAACCGGAATACAGTAGCGGTTGTTTCGCATAGTAATAACGGCATCCTGTAAATAGGTGCGGTGGCTGTTTACCAGGGCATTTAACTGGGAATGTATCCTGTCGTTGGTCTGATTGATGCTTCTGCGGATGTGCTTTAAGTTAGAGCTGGCATCATCGGCAACCTCTTCCTCGGAAGGGAGACAACGGGTAATCTCATTCCGGAGTGGAGTCAATGGCTCCAAGAAGTTAAAAATCGGCTCAAGACTGTCAGTGAGCTCCTCCTCGCGTTCGCCTCTTGCAAAAGCCTTTGCCTGTGCGGCACAGGCAAGGGAAGCTGCGATTTTTAACAGCTCCGGTGCAGAAAGACTGCTTCCGATATCAAGCGATTTGATGCTAAAGCTGATATCTTTATTGCCGCTGAACCCAATGCGTCCGCCCTTTACCAGACGGCTGAAGGCATCTGCAGTCTGCTGCTGTGCTTCTTCAATTGCGGCAAGGTCTGTCATAGGCATCAGTTTTTGGCACAATTCCTTTCCCGGTACGGAGCTTGCTTTATCCACTAAAAGCCGGATTATTTTATGATATTCTAAGATTCGTAACGCTTTTTCATTCATATATGTGAACCCTTTCGAAAAGTAGACTATTTGCTTTGTATATCATAACACGAAAAAAGGGAAAACTCTACATCTTCCTTTACTTTAAATAATTCATCGGATATACTATAACTGTTTATTTGGCGGATACGCCACATCGAGGAAACGCTTTGCGTTTTCGAGATGCTGACTCTGAACAGAAAGACTTAGGGGATGAATATGATGGAACATGAAGATAGGAATGAACACTCACAGACAAGTGAATTTGAATTTTTACAGGAAAGAATAAAGGAGAGACCGGTAAACAGAAGAAAGCTGCTGCAAAGAACCGTAATCACAGCTTCTCTGGCGCTGCTGTTTGGGTTGGTAGCATGTCTTACCTTTTTGCTGTTGGAGCCTGTTTTGAATAACTGGTTATATCCAGAGGAAGAACCGAAAATTGTAACATTTCCGCAGGAAAAGAACGAGATGCTTCCGGAGGATATGCTTACCGAGGAAGACGAGAAGCAGACAGAAGAGCATACGGCAGAGGATATTTTAGCAGCTCAGCAACAGGAAACTCCCTTAGCGGATAAGCTGCAGCCGGATCATGCAAAGGAAGATAAGCTTGCCGGTTATGAAGATATGTATCAGGGTGTCCGCACACTGTATGAGGAAGTCATGACCGGTATGGTTACGGTTACCGGTGTCAGGTCAGATGTTGACTGGTTTAATAATCCGTATGAAAGCGAGGGTAGTATCGCAGGCGTGATTATCGCAAATAATAACCGCGAGCTGCTTATTCTGACTAAGCGTTCACCGCTGAAAGGGGCGGAAAGCATTCGTGTAACCTTTTGTAATGAAACAGGTGCAGAGGGAAGTATTAAAAAGTATGATGTTAATACAGACCTTGCAATCATTGCGGTTGACCTGAAAAATCTGAAGGCTTCCACGCTTGATGCTATCTCAGTAGCAGAGCTTGGCAGCTCTGCAAGCTCTGACCTGCAGGGAACTCCTGTGCTTGCGGTCGGCAATATTCTTGGTTATCAGGATAGTGTATGCTATGGTATGATTACCTCAACAGGGAAGGTCATAACCATGGCAGACAATGAGTATAAGCTGCTTACGACCGACATATACGGTAGCAGGAATCCGACAGGAATCCTCGTAAATATGGGTGGAAGCGTGATAGGAATTCTCGATAATACGCATAACAATGAGGATACGAAAAATCTGGTATCCGCAATCGGTGTAACAGAGCTAAAGGGCATGATTACAAAGTTGTCTAACGGTGTGGATATTCCTTACGCAGGTCTTTATGTTCAGGATATTTCCGAGGATGCAAGAACGGAGCTGGGATTGCCGGAGGGCACTTATGTGTCCGATATCGACATGGATTCTCCTGCTATGGAAAAGGGAATGCAAAAGGGAGATATTATTATCCGTGTAGAGGAAAAAGAGATTCGAAATGCAGCAAATTACATGAATGCAATACGAGGCTATCAGGCAGGCAGAGAGGTTACGGTTGCAGTGCTTCGTTATACACAGGAAACCTATGAGGAAATGGAGTTTACCGTGGAACTCGAAAGCAGGGATTAAGCCATACAGATATAAATTCTGAATATGATAGAAAAGGATGGAGAAGTTTGAAACAAAGAGGTAGTGGATAGAGAATAAATTTGGGCATCACAAAC
>CAYLWP010000159.1:0-6295 GCA_964387365.1 uncultured Roseburia sp.
CTGTAGGAATATATTTCACAGTAAACATTACATTCTCTGACGCGTCTTGCAACCAGCTGGTTATACTGACCGCCGAAATCAATGACGATTACCTTTTCCTGATTCATTGAATTAACCTCCTGAATTTCTTAACCTTTATAACTGTTCATTGCACAGTTACACATTTCTTTTACGGTACTTAACATTATAAATTACGATTCTTTTCTTTACAAGTTTTTTCCGCATTTCCGGCTTTTATCATAAGACAGACTGCAATATATTTTCTTTCTTAACCTTATTGCACAAAATATTTTTCTTTTACAGCACATCTCCGTATTTCCCAAGAAAGCTTCTTGTTCTTTCATTATTTGATGCAAATACTTCCTCCGGGGTTCCTTCTTCCACAATGACGCCGTCTGCCATGAAGATAACCTTGTCACTGATTTCATGCGCAAACGCCATCTCATGTGTAACAATAACCATCGCAATATGAAGGTCTGACAAAGACTTGATTACCTTTAATACTTCCTGTGTCAGCTCCGGGTCAAGCGCTGAGGTCGGCTCATCAAAGAACAGAATCTTTGGATGCAGCGCCAGAGCTCTTGCTATGGCAACTCGCTGACACTGACCGCCCGATAACTGGTAAGGATATGTCTCTGACTTGTCCTCAAGTCCCATTTTCTTTAACAGCTCCAAGGCTTCCTTTTTCGCTGTTGCCTTATCTGTTTTTTTCACTCTTACCGGTGCGTCCATGATATTTTGAAGTACCGACATATGCGGAAACAGGTTGAAGTTCTGGAACACCAGTCCGAAACAGTTCTGTAATTCCTTTAACTTACTTTTTGAAGCGTAGACAGCCTTTTCTCCCTCTGTCCACGCTGCCTGTTCTCCCAGATATTCCATGCTTCCGCTGTCTATTGTTTCCAGCATGGTTGCACAACGCAGAAGTGTTGACTTACCTGAGCCGGAAGGTCCGATAATGGAAAGGATTTCTCCTTCACCAACCTCGATTGATATATCTTTTAAAACATCCAGGCCATCAAAGCCCTTCTGAATATGACTCATTTTAAGAAGACTCATTCTTTTCTCCTTCCGTTACCTGTAGTAATCCAGCTTCTTTTCTGCACGCTCCATCAGCCATGCAACAACAAAGTTAAATATGTAATAGAACAATCCGGCCGCCACAAACGGCATCATACTGGTCTGTGAGCTTGCCAAAGCCTTTGCTGCGGTGAACATTTCCGCAACGCTGATGGTAAATGCAAGCGAAGTATCCTTTACCAGCGTAATAACCTCGTTGGTTACGGACGGCAGGATTCTTTTTATTACCTGTGGCAATATAATCACAAAAAAGGTCTGAGCCTTTGAATATCCAAGAAGCTTTGCCGCCTCGTACTGTCCGACAGGCATGGACTGGATTCCGCTTCGATATATTTCAGCAAAATATGCAGCATAGTTGAGCACAAAGCCAATCAGTGCTGCCCAGAATCGATATTCATTCGTTACCTTGATTCCGAAAATATAATAAGGTCCAAAATAAACCACCATAAGCTGCAGCATCAGCGGTGTTCCACGCATAACGGAAATATAAAACTTAATGATTGCGGACAAAATCTTATGATTGCTCATTCGCCCTAATGCTATCACCAATCCTAACGGAAGGGAAAATAACAGCGTAGTCAAAAATAGCTGTATACTGACTCCCATTCCTCCTGCAAGCTGTTGGACAATCTGTACGAATGTCATAATCGAACCCTAACCTTTCCTATCTGTATTCTATTTCCCGATTGTAGTCACGTCCTCGCCGAACCACTTCTCAGAAATCTTCGTCATTGTTCCGTCTGCTGCCATTTCTTCCAAAGCATCCTGAACCTTATCTCTTAACGCTTCATTGCCCTTCTTGAAGCCGATACCGTACTCCTCGCTTGCAATCGACTCCTCCAAGATAACGCAGCCGTTCTGTCTCTGACCAATCTGATAGCCCGCTACCACAATATCCATAGCAATCGCATCAACAGCACCCATTTCCAAATCCATGAAAGCAGTATTGTAATCCGGTGTTGTCTGAATCACACCAAAGGTAGACATTAACTCCGGCATATCCTTCAATGCCGCTTCCGCGGAGGAATCAGCCTGTACCTCTACTGTCTTTCCTGCAAGGTCTTCTAATGTCTTAATTCCGGAATCTCCATTTACTACAAATACCTGTGTATTTTCCATATACGGTGTCGTCCAGGTATAGCTGTCTTCACGTCCATTCATGGTAAAACCGTTCCAGATACAGTCAATTGTACCGGACTCTAACTCCATATCCTTGGAATCCCATGCGATTGGCTGAAGCTGAAGCTCCATACCCATACGCTTTGCTGCTTCTGCTGCCAGCTCAAGGTCAAAGCCTGTAAATTCTCCGCTTTCATTTACGAAGCCCATTGGCGGGAACTCCTGATCAAATCCGACAACAAAGATGTTATCTGCTTCTGTTGCCACGGTATCTGTCGTCTTAATACCGTCAGCTGGAGCATCCTTTGATGAACCGCATGCACACAGTCCGACTACCATCGCACCCACCAGTGCGAGACTTAATAACTTCTTTTTCATAATATATTTTTCCTTTCCAAATTTATATATAATCTACTATGATACCCTTGCTTTCTTCAATCATCGTAAACTGGTACAAAGCACAGTATCTGTATTTTCTTCTCCCTGAAACTGTTCTTATTATAACGTTTCAAGGCACACACTTCATCATAGTAGCACAATAAAAAATTAATGTAAATAAAGAAAAAAACAAAACAACAGAATATACTATTTTTTTCACCTTTTGCATAGATTGTAAAAACAACCTATGTCGGGGGGCAATTTATGAAAGATTACATAGAGGAACGAGCAGTGGAAATAGCCAATTTTATTATTCGGGAGAGAGCTACCGTAAGACAGACAGCAAAGAAATTCGGCGTTTCCAAGTCTACTGTCCATAAGGACGTCACAGACAGACTGCTTCAGGTTAATCCTGAGCTTGCCACTGAGGCAAGAAAGGTTCTCGATGTGAATAAGTCCGAGCGTCATATTCGCGGAGGACTTGCTACCAAGGAAAAATACTTACATATGGTGCACTAAACAAAAGTGCTTGCCAAACAGCAAGCACTAATCACTTCTATAAAATTCTTCTTACAGCCAAAATCGGACGGTACGTCGCATATCCCAGCTTGATTCCCGTTTTCGGCGAGCTTGCATGCACAATCTTACCGTTTCCTATGTACATGGCTACATGGCCTGCATAACAGATTAAGTCTCCGGGCTGAGCCTCCGCATAGCTGACTGCCTTGCCGGCGCTTCGCTGCTGATAAGAGGTTCTCGGAATCTTATATCCGTACATTTTATATATCGTCTGGACAAAGCCGGAACAGTCTGCACCGTTTGTAAGGCTTGTTCCGCCATACACATATGGATTACCGACAAATCCACAGGCATAGATGGCAATTTCTTTACCAAGGCTGCTTCCGTTTACCGCAAGTATTTCTTCCTTATTCACCGTTGCATTACCGGTAGGCTTGGCTGTTGTCTGACCGGTTGCTGCCCTTCTGGCCGCTTCCTCTTCTTTTCGCTTTTTCTCTGCCTCAAGCTTTGCTATCTGGTCATTCTGTTTCTTAATCTGCTGCTTATAAACAAGCGCCTGTTGCTTTGCCTTATTAATCTGCATGTCGTACTCCGCACTGGCCGCTTCCAGCTCTGCCATGGTTTCCTCCATACCAATCTTTTCTTCCTCGTAGCCTGCCTGAATTACTTCCAGCTCAGATTCCTCTATTTCCAGATTTTCCTTTAACTCCTCTACCTGAATTCTTGTATCCTGATACTGTGTTAACAGCTTTCTGTCATACTCATATAGTTTCTCGATATAATCTGCCTTATTCAGAGCATCCTGCATGGTGGACGCACTCAACAAAGCTTCCAGATAAGAGCTGTCCCCCTGCTCATACAT
Source organism: uncultured Roseburia sp. (assembly GCA_964387365.1). GTDB lineage: Bacteria > Bacillota > Clostridia > Lachnospirales > Lachnospiraceae > COE1. Next base: position 3,959 of record CAYLWP010000159.1, read on the forward strand.
GAACTGTATACGAAGCTTCATCGCCTCGTACTGCGCTTCTTCCTCCTGCTTTGCTATCTCCAGGTCGCTCTGTGCCTGAAGGATTTCTTCCTTTTTTACGGCAATCTCATCCTCTAAGATACTGATACTTGCCATCATATCAATTATCTGCGCTTCCAGCTCACTGATTTCGCCCTCAAGGCCTGCCTGCTCGTTCTCCAAATCATCCAGCTGCTCGTCCAGAGCATCCAGCCTTTTCTGGTCTTCCTCATTTTTTTTCTTCAAGTCACTAATCTGGTCAGCAAAAACATTGCCTGTCATACTCAGGCATAAAACAACAATTGCAATTATACTTATATATCTTCTGATTTGCTTTTTCATGTCTGTATCAAACCCCTTTTATATAAGTATAACATAAAAGAACCCGCTTTCCTATAAGGAAAACGGGTTTTTCATCATTATTGCGCAGTTGTTGCTGCTTCTGTCGCTGCTTCCGCTGCAGGAACCGGCTCTACTGTTACCATATCCATAAGTCTGTTCATTACCTGCTCCTGAAGCATATATGCCCTGTAGGTTGTCTCACCGATTGATGCAAGTAATTCCTCACCTGATGCATAACCATATTCCGTTGCTTCCTGAGCAGCCTTTTCCAGCATCATTTCCTCTGTAATTTCAATGCCCTCAGCCTTTGCAACTTCTTCGATAACCATATACTGCTTGACAGTTTCCTCGGACATCTGGCGAATCTGTGCATTATACTCATCCATTGTCATACCATAGTAAGTAGTTATAAAAGCCTCTAATTCCATTCCGTAATAACTCTGGCAAACAGTTTCCATGTAGGTTGTATAGTTCTGTACCTCGATTGCTACACGATCCTCCGGTATAGTAGTAATCGTGCTCTCTGCCATAAGCTTTTCAATAATTGCATTTGCAACATTTGTCTTGTAGGTTGCCTCTGCATTGTCCTCTACATTCTTTGACGCTGCCGCCCATACATCCTCTTTTGTAGCATACTCATCTGAGATAAGCGCAAGCTGCTCCGGAGTTACGCTGTCGTAATCGGTTGTCATTCTGATATTGTGAACGGTTACTGTAAATACAACTTCTTCGCCTGCAAGGTCTGATGCATGATAATTAGTCGGGAAGCTAAGTTCCAAATCAACGGTCTCACCCGGCATGACACCAATCAATCCTGATTCAAAGCCTTCAATAAAGGTTCCCGAACCGATTGTTAAAGCATACCCTTCTGCAGATCCGCCTTCGAATGCCTCTCCGTCAAGCTTACCCACATAATCGATGGTTACTGTATCACCCTCTGCAACTGCACGGTCTGTAACCGGATAGTAGGTTAATACACTGCTGTTAATATAGCTTAAAATATCATCATCTGTTACTTCTGCCTTATCTACCTGTACTGTCAAAGAGGTGTATTCCGGAATGGTTACGCCTTCTGCAACGTTTTCATTCACAGCCTCTGTCTGCTTCTCTGCAGTATCGCTGTTGCTGCCACATGCACACATACTTACAGCCATTACACCTGCCATAAGCATCAATCCAAATTTCTTTTTCATAATTTGTTACCCTTACCTTTCTCATATAACCCTTTTTATCTCCCTGAAAAATAAGATTTTTCCCTCATGATATTGAAATACGATAACAGCAATCTTTCTCTGCCGTCATCACACCTCTACATTTATATCATAAAATAACGCAATTGGAAAGTGTTTCTTGCACTTTGTCCTAATTAATGATACAATCCATATTGATTGTAAGGTAAATCATCCGAGGCTTTCGGATGATTAGTAGGAGGTTTGGCGTGAGTACAATTACAAAAGTATTATTGATTATTTTAGTCGTTCTTGTCGTTGCCCTTGTTGTTTTATATTTTCTCGGCAAAAAGGCACAAAAGAAGCAGGCTGAGCAGCAGGCACAGATTGATGCCGCAAAGCAGACAGTCAGCATGCTTGTCATTGACAAAAAGAGGATGAAATTAAAAGATTCCGGACTTCCGGCTGCTGTTCTTGAGCAGACACCAAAGTATTTAAGAAGAGCGAAGTTCCCTATTGTTAAGGCGAAGGTTGGTCCTCAGGTTATGTCATTAATCGCTGATGCTACTATCTTTGACAGTATTCCTGTCAAGAAAGAGGTTAAGGCAACAGTAAGTGGTATCTATATCACAGATGTTAAGGGCGTAAGAGGCGGATTGAATCAGGCTCCTGCCAAGAAAAAGGGCAAGTTCAAGGCTTGGGTTGAGAAGATGCAGGAAAAAGCCGGTGCAAAACCATTAAAATAATCACAGCAAAATCAGAACCACCGGCTTAGCCGGTGGTTTGTTCACGCCCTATAAGGGCTCAT
>CAYLWP010000160.1:0-6285 GCA_964387365.1 uncultured Roseburia sp.
TAATATATTTACATAATATTTTGAAAAAAGCTAAAGTATTATGTAAAATTAACCGATATAGTTACCAGATGGCTGAATTGGAGTTTCAAACGTATTTCTTATAAAAAAAGTATGAAACCCCTTTGAAAAATGGTTAGATTAGGTTATAATGACCTAGTATGTTTAAATTGATATCATTGGGTATAATGAAGATAGATAACCATTAGAAAGGGGCAGAGAGCCATGCAATATACAGATATTGGAATCGACCTTGGAACTGCAAGTATATTAGTTTATATCAGAGGAAAGGGAGTAGTATTAAAAGAGCCTTCCGTAGTTGCCTTTGATAGAGATACTGAGAAAATAAAAGCCATCGGTGAAGACGCAAGATTAATGTTAGGTAGAACTCCCGGAAATATCGTAGCGGTAAGACCGCTTCGTCAGGGTGTTATTTCTGACTACAAGGTTACCGAACAGATGATGAAGCATTTCATACAGAAGGCACTGGGAAGAAAGACTTTCCGTAAGCCCAGAATTGCTGTATGTGTTCCTAGCGGTGTAACGGAAGTAGAGAAGAAGGCAGTAGAGGATGCTACCTACCAGGCAGGCGCAAGAGATGTTTCGATTATCGAAGAGCCAATTGCTGCAGCGATTGGTGCCGGTATCGATATCAGCAAGCCATGTGGAAACATGATCGTAGATATCGGAGGAGGTACATCTGATATCGCTGTTATTTCTCTTGGAGGAACTGTAGTCAGCGCGTCTATCAAGGTAGCCGGTGACGATTTCGATGAAGCAATCGTCCGCTACATGAGAAAGAAGCACAATCTTTTGATTGGTGAGAGAACAGCAGAGGACATTAAAATCAAGATTGGGTCAGCATTCAAGAGAGCAGAAGTAGATTACATGGACGTCAGAGGACGTAACCTTGTAACGGGTCTTCCTAAGACGATCCGCGTTTCTTCCGAGGAAACAGAGGAAGCATTGCGTGAGACCACTTCTCAGATTATTGATACGATTCATAGTGTTCTGGAAAAAACTCCACCTGAGCTGGCAGCAGATATTGCAGACCGTGGTATTGTATTAACAGGTGGTGGAAGTCTGCTTCGCGGACTGGAGGATTTGGTTGAATCCAGAACAGGAATCAATACAATGACAGCAGAAGATCCTATGACAGCGGTAGCGATAGGTACAGGTAAATACGTTGAGTTCCTTGCAGGATACAGGGAAGACGTCTAATTACAAACTGCCTCTTAATTGATGACAATTAGGAGGAAAATATGGTAAGAGGTCTTTACACAGCCTATACTGGTATGCTGAATGAACAGTATAGAATGGACATTATGTCAAACAATCTGGCTAACGCAGATACCATCGGATTTAAAAAAGAAGGGTCTACAAGCCAGGCTTATTCAGAAGTAATGGCAGTTAAAATCAAGGATACAACAGAGAATCCGAACGTACCAAAACGGTTAGGAAATATGAGCCTTGGTGTGAAGATTGGAGAAACCTATACGGACTTCAGTCAGGGATCACTTAAGGATACAGGTAATACCTTTGACCTGGCACTTTCCAGGGACGGATTCTTTAACATTGAATTCACCAACAAGGCTGGTGAGACTTCTACAAAATATACAAGAGCCGGAAGCTTTACATTAACTCAGGACGGTTATCTGACAACAAAGGATGGCGACTTTGTTCTGGGTGAGAATGGAAAGATACAGCTCTCTACAACAGCAGGTAATACCGTGATTGCTGAGGATGGAAGCATCTATCAGGACGGTGAGCTTGTTACAAAGTTAAAAATTACAGAATTTGAAGATACCAATTATCTGACTCATTATGGTGAGAGCATGTGGGATGCGAAGGAAGGCGCCGTGGCGAATGACGCAACAAATGTCAGAGTTCATCAGGGTTATGTGGAAATGTCCAATATATCCGTAGTTAAGGAAATGGTGAACATGATCAGCATCCAGAGACAATATGAAGCAAATCAGAAACTGATTACAACCTATGATGAATCACTGGATAAATCAGTGAATCAGATAGGACGAGTTTAATGCACATAAATACACGTGATGAGGGGGAACAGATATGGTAAGATCTTTATGGACAGGTGCAACAGGAATGATTGCACAGCAGTTAAACGTTGATAATATTTCCAATAATCTTGCGAATGTGAATACAACCGCATTCAAAGCGGAAGCGATGGAGTTCAAGTCATTGCTTTATCAGACGATTCAGACAAGAACCACAACAGCAAACGGCGAGAATAAGCCGATTGGTGCAGAGGTTGGTCTTGGTACAAGAAATGCTTCCATTACTTCCATCTTTACACAGGGAAGCTTATTAGAACAGGCAGGACCGGCTAACTTCGCGATTGACGGACAGGGCATGTTTGGTATTCAGGGAGCAGACGGAAATACATACTATACAAGAAACGGACACTTTGTTTTCGCAATTGGCGAAGAAGGTCTGACACTGACAACATCAGATGGTCTTCCTGTATTAAGTACAGAGGGCGAACAGATTGTGTTGGAAGAGGATATGGTGGTAGATAAGGTTACCGTGAATAATGACGGAACCTTGTATTATCCGGATGAAGACGGTAATTACGAAAGCTTAGATATTACCATCGGCTTATGGCAGGTAAGCAATCCGGCAGGATTAAGCAAGATTGGCGACAGTTTATATGAAGTGACAGAGGCCAGTGGCGAAGCGATAAGTGAGGCAGAGAATGATAATCTGACCAAGAGTGCTTTAAAGCAGGGATATCTGGAAGGCTCCAACGTGCAGATTGCCGATGAAATGGTTAATTTAATTGTTGCTCAGAGAGCATACGAAATGAACTCAAGGGTTATCACAACATCTGATGAGATGCTTCAACAGGCAAATCAGTTGAAGAGATAGTGATAATGGATGACTTCGGAAAGGCTCGGTGACAACGATGGAAATAAATGGAATTGGTTCAGTTTACTCAGATTATCTTACAAGCTCAGCTTCGGAAAGCAAGTCAACAGCGTTAAAGTCAAAGCTGGAAACAGATGCTTATGCGAATGCTTCGGATGAAGAACTGATGGATGTTTGTAAAGAGTTTGAAGCTTACTTTTTAGAACAGGTTTTTGATGCGATGATGAAAACGGCAACAGTATTCTCAGAGGACGAGGAGAACTCGTATGCATCGAAAATGGTTGATTACTTTAAGGATACTGCTGTTCAGGATTTGACAGCACAGGCAACCGAGCAGAATGGCTTGGGAATTGCTCAGACCTTATATGATCAGATGAAGAGACAATACAGTGCAATTGATCCGGCCTCATTATAGGGCCGGATTTGTGCGTTAAATGAGACATGCGCATATGAGCCGAATTGCTGCCGGGAGCTTGCTCACAGGCAGACATATTCCGGCGAAGATGCATACGGCGAATGCCGCGACAACGAGCAGCTTCGCTGCGAGTTGTCGGCATGGCACAATCAATCAGGGAGGACTAGTACTTGGAGACACGAAAAGGCTTTGTGGAACATATTATATATAAGAATCCGACAAATGGATACGGTGTAATCAACCTGGTGTCTGATGAGAGCGAGATTACCTGTACAGGTATTTTTACCAGACTGGACGAGGGAGAATGTATCGAGGCGCAGGGTGAATATGTGGAGCATGCCGTATACGGAACACAGTTCAAGGTGGCTCAGTATGTAGTAGTTCCGCCGGAGGATGCAGTGGCAGTGGAACGCTATCTTGCATCAGGTGCGATAAAAGGAGTCGGTGCTTCGCTTGCTGCAAGGATTGTAAAACGATTTGGAAATGATACCTTCCGTATTATAGAAGAGGAGCCGGAACGTCTGGTAGAGGTAAAGGGAATCAGCGAAAGAAAGGCGCGGGAAATCGCAGAGCAGGTCGAAGAAAAAAGAGATGTCAGAGAAGCGATGATTTTCCTGCAAAAATATGGAATATCCAATACACTGGCAGTTAAAATCTATAATCAGTATGGTATGCGATTATATAAGGTAATGCAGGAGAATCCGTATCAGCTGGCGGAAGATGTATCGGGAATCGGATTTCGTATTGCGGATGAAATTGCAGGTAAAATAGGAATTCACACCGATTCGGACTATCGGATTCGAAGCGGTATTTTATATACACTCATGCAGGCAGGCGGAGAAGGGAATGTGTATCTTCCGGAGCCTCTGCTTTTATCCAGGGCAGCAGCCATGCTGGAGCTGGCAGAAAGTCAGATAGAACCACAGATAGCCAATCTTGCCATGGATAAAAAGCTCGTTATGAAAGAACAGAATGGTGAGAAGTGCATTTACAGCATGCCGAATTACTATGCAGAGCTTAATTGCGCAAGGATGCTTCACGAGCTTCAGGAGGCATTCGGGGATGCGGTAAGACTCACCAAGGTAGAACAGGAGAGACTGGAAAAGAAGATTAGAACGTTGGAGACGTCCGGCGGCATGGAGCTTGATGAGCTGCAACGAAAAGCGGTAATGGACGCGATTGAAAATGGAATATTCATTCTGTCCGGAGGACCGGGAACCGGTAAAACAACGACCATCAATATGATGATACGCTATTTTGAAGAAGAGGGCTGTGATATTTTTCTTGCGGCACCTACCGGAAGAGCGGCAAAGCGTATGACGGAAGCGACCGGCTTTGAGGCAAGAACGATTCACAGGCTGTTGGAATTAAACGGTTCGGCATCGGATGAAGATAAAAATGCTGCCTTTGAAAGAAATGAGCTGAATCCGCTGGAAGTCGATGTCATTATCATAGATGAGATGTCCATGGTAGATATTTACCTGTTTCAGGCATTGCTAAAGGCAATCACACCGGGAACAAAGCTGATTCTGGTCGGCGACCGTAACCAGTTGCCGAGTGTAGGGCCGGGGCAGGTGCTGAAGGATTTGATGGAAAGTAATTGCTTTGCCTGCGTGACCCTGAAAAAGATTTTCCGACAGGCGGGGGAAAGCGATATTGTTACCAATGCCCACCTCATTAATGAAGGCAAACAGATTGCGCTTGATAATAAAAGCATGGATTTCTTTTTCCTTGCAAGAGATAATGTAAATGTAATATACAAGCATATGATTCAGCTGATTATTGAAAAGCTGCCGGGCTTTGTAAAGGCAGGAACCTATGATATACAGGTGCTTACACCGATGCGAAAGGGAGCTCTTGGTGTGGAAACACTGAATCAGATTTTGCAGCAATACCTGAACCCGCCTTCGGAGAAAAAGCTCCAGATACCGCACGGAGACGGAGTGCTTCGCGAGGGAGACAAGGTGATGCAGACCAAAAATAATTATCAGCTTGAATGGGAGATTGTCAGCAAGTACGGAATTGCTATTGATAAGGGTCTGGGCGTTTTTAACGGCGACGTCGGGATTGTAAAGGCGATCAATGAAACGGCAAAAACAGTAGTGATTGAATATGATGATGCCAGAAAAGTGACCTATCCAATTGCGGGGCTTGACGAGGTGGAGCTTGCCTATGCGATTACCATTCACAAATCGCAGGGAAGTGAATATCCGGCGGTCATTATGCCGCTGCTTACAGGTCCCAGAATGTTGTTTAACCGTAATTTGCTATATACGGGAGTTACCAGAGCGAAGAACTGCGTAACAATCCTTGGCAGTAAGGATACCGTTATGCAAATGATAGCAAATGAAAATGAACAGAAGAGATACACAGGATTAAAGGCAAGAATATGCGAGATATCAGCGGGAATATAGAAAAGCTCATCAACCTCGTCTATCCCGGGCGCTGTCCGGTCTGTGACGACATTGTCCCGGGTGGGGAAGGACTGATTTGCAAGGATTGTAAAGGAAAAATTAAATATATCACATCGCCAAGCTGCCGTAAGTGCGGAAAACAGTTATATGACGACAGCGTCATGTTTTGCGGCGATTGTGAAAAGCGTCCGCATGCCTATGAATACGGTTATGCGCTGTATGATTATAAGAGCATGCGAACAAGTATTTACCGCTTTAAGTATAACAAACGCGGAGAATACGCAAAATATTATGCAAGAGATATTTATGAACATTTTGGAGAGCAGCTTCGGGCAATCGGAGCAGATGCTCTGATACCGGTTCCGCTTCATAGAAGCAGGCTGGCACAGCGCGGCTATAACCAGTCTGAGCTTCTTGCAAAGGAGCTTTCAAAGCTTTTGGGCGTGCCATGTGATACAAATATAATAAAAAGAGTGAAAAAAACAGTTCCGCAAAAGGAATTGGACGACAGAGAAAGACAAAATAATTTGAAAAAGGCTTTTCTTATCCCCTCAGATGTTGTAAAAT
>CAYLWP010000161.1:0-6209 GCA_964387365.1 uncultured Roseburia sp.
GCCTGCGGCATTCCACCAATAAGCATATACAATCTAAAAATACGCATCAGATTTCTATGCATTGTATTTCCTGCAGGCTTTTTGTTTTTCAAAAGCATTCGGATTGTGTCCGCTGTAATTTCATCCCCGATAGCCCATAAGAATTCTTCAAAATCCATTGGATACATTGATATCTTATGTTCTTCACTAGGAATCAATATGTCCTTCGTATTCTTTTTTATAGATAACAGCGATCCCGTTTCAATATACTTATATCTTCCGTCAGCTACAAGGTACTTAATTGCCTGTCTGGCCTTTGGCAATAGCTGGACCTCATCAAATATAATCACTGACTCGTTCTCATATAATCTAACTCCGGTTAACTGTTGCAGTTGCAGAAAGAAAAAGTCCAAGTTGTACGTATCATCAAATAATTCTATAATTGCTTTACTGGTATGTGCAAAATCGATTAAGATATATGATTTAAACTCTTTCTTGGCAAATTCTTCCGCTATCGTTGATTTTCCAACTCGTCTGGCACCCTTTATCAAAAGCGCATACTTATCACTGCGTTTTTCTTTCCATTCAAGTATTTCATCATATATTTTTCTTTTAAACACTGTTTTAGCCATATAAATATCTCCTCTGCGAGTATAGTATAGCGCAAATCCCCATTCATGTAAACTCCATTTATACGCAAATCCCCATTCATTCTCCCTTACATTCTACGCAAATCCCCATTCAACTTTTTTAATCTTTCCTTTATCTTACACGGCATTGCCTCCCATTATACAATTATTTTCGAAAAAATAAAACAGGTACCCCCATCAGGATACCTGTCGCCTTTCCTACATCTTCACAATCTGCACCTTTTCCACTCTCTTGCCGTCTATTTCAAGAACCTTCACGCGATAGCCCTTGTACTCAAATGAATCATCCTTCTCAGGTACTTTTCCGAGCTCGTTCATTACCCAGCCATTTACAGTAATTACCTGCGTTTCGTCCTCTGGCTTCTCAATGTCCAGAGACTCAAACAGCTTCTCAACATTTGCACTTCCGCTGACAATATATTCATCTTCCGACTTTCTTTCTATTTCGCTGCTTACCTCGTCATGCTCGTCCCAAATTTCACCAACAAGCTCTTCCAGAATATCCTCTAAGGTTATAATACCAACCGTTCCGCCATATTCATCTAAAACCACTGCAATATGTAGCTTCTTCTGCTGAAGTTCTTTTAATAAAGCTCCAATCTTTTTCGTCTCAGGAACAAATAATGCCGGACGAACAATTTCGGATATCTCTTTATCAGTGTTATACACATAGTTATGGAAATCCTTCTGATAGATAATACCCACCACATGGTCTATGGATTCTTCGTATAACGGAAGTCTTGAGTACGCAGTCTCTGCGAATACCTCGGCAATCTCTTCCTTGGTCGCTTCCGTGGAAACAGCCGTAATATCTATTCTCGGTGTCAAAATATCAATTGCTTCCTGCTCTGTAAACTCTATTGCACTTCTAATAAGCATACTTTCCTGCTCATCGATACCGCCATCCTGTTTTGCCTCTTCCACAATAGACAACAGTTCTTCTTCTGTAATACCGTTGTCATCAGATGATTTAAACAGCAACGATAACAGCTTCTTCCATTGCTTAAACAAAAAATTAAACGGTGTCAGAACAATCATCAGCATATGTAAAAACGGTGCTGAAAACATGGCAAACTTTTCCGGTGATTCCTTGGCAATACTCTTTGGTGATACTTCACCGAAAATAAGTACTACAACCGTAGTTACCGCAGTTGATACACTTGGTCCTGCTTCATTTCCAAGCATATTTACAAACAGAACGGTTGCTAATGACGCACTCCCAATGTTTACAATGTTATTTCCTATCAGAATCGTTGACAGCACACTGTCATAGTTCTCAGAGAGCTGTAATACCAACGCAGCCTTTTTATTCCCTTTTTCCGCCATATTCTTAATACGAATCCTGTTCAGCGATGAAAACGCTGTTTCCGTTGCCGAAAAATACGCTGACATAATCAGACATATAATAATTATAATTAGTGAAATCGTGTCACTTCCCATTTTTAATTTTCCTCTTTTCTTTCTATATCCGGTATTTTACATTTTCCTACACAGTCAAATCACTATATGAAAGCAATCTCCCCCTTCCAACCTCCGGAAAATAAACAGCAAAAGGCATAGCCATATGCAATTTCTGCAAATGGCTATGCCTCTCTTTATTACATTTTATAAAAAATAAGTTCGCATCCGCGTCACTATCTGCGTCTTCCACTTTATTTTCCTCCAAAATAATTATGTAGAAAACTATATCATAGTTTTTTACAAATAGCAAATGATTTTAAAAAAAGAGCAGAAAGCTCTGCCCTTTTCTAAAATCATTTATGCGTTTACGCTGTCCTTTAAAGCCTTACCAGCCTTGAACTTCGGAGCCTTTGAAGCTGCAATCTTCATTGTCTCGCCTGTCTGAGGATTTCTTCCTTCTCTTTCAGCTCTTTCAGTAACTTCGAAAGTACCGAAACCTACTAAGGAAATCTTGTCTCCCTTTGCAAGCTGCTCGCTAACTGTTTCAACGAAAGCATTTAAAGCTGCCTCTGCATTCTTCTTTGTCATACCTGTCTTAGATGCCATTGCATCGATTAATTCTGTCTTATTCATCTTGTTCCTCCAAGTAAGTAATATATTTTGCAAGGGCTATTATAATATAATCGCTACCGAAAATCAATGAAATTCCAATATTTTTAACTGTTCATAGCCAAGCAGATATACGCAGAAATATATGATGAATGCTTGCATTCAAGAGTATATTTCTGCGTATATTTATTTGTCGGATACGCCAAATCGAGGAAATACGAAGTATTTTCGAGATTGGCTCTGAACTGTTACTCTTATTTATCCCACTGCTGCAACACGGAAACAAATGCCGGTATCAGCTGCTTCTTTCTTGAAACCAAATCCTTCAGTTCAAACCGGTGCAGCTTCTTGGACAGCTGAAATGCCTCTCTGACAAGTTCCTCTGCCCTTGGCCCGAAACAAATCAGCTCTGTCTTTTCATATACGATATTGGTCAGCATAAAGAAGCACATATCAACCGACAGTTTCGGCATCTGCTCTTCGATATACGGAACCAGCTTTTCCTTGATTTCCTGAAGCTCAATCGTATTCATGGAATTAATCTGACCGACACCGAAATTAAAGTCATTTACCGTAAAGGTCTTATAATCCTGCTTGAAAATCTCTGCTGCATCCTTATCACTCAGATTGCTTCCTGCACCAAACATATCTATTGCAAACTCATCAATCTCAACACCACATATTTCGGACAAACGATTGGCCGCCACCTTATCTAACTCAGTAACCGTTGGAGAATGCAGCATCAAAGTATCTGAAATAATTGCCGCCATCATAATACCCGCAATATTATTCGGAATCTCTATGCCCTGTTCCTGATACATCTGGTAAATAATGGTCGCAGTACAGCCAAGCGGCTGATTTCTGAAGAAAACAGGCGACATCGTTTCCAGTGTACCGATTCTGTGATGGTCGATAATCTCTAAGATCTCTGCTGCATCAATACCGTCAACAGCCTGTGAAACTTCATTATGATCCACAAGAATCAATCTCTTTTTACGCAGATTCAATAAAGTTCTTCGGGAAATCATGCCTACATAATTGTCCTCCTCATCGAGTAACGGAAAATCATGATAGCGCATTTTTTTCATAATCGCACGGATATCCTCTGTCTTGTCAGTCACCTTAAAGGTTGTCAGATTATCCCTCTTCATAAAATAACCTATCGACATGCTCTGATTAATCAGACGGGCAACCGTAAACGAATCATACGGTGTATTGATAACAATACAGTTGTGCTCTTTTGCAAAATGCTGTATTGTCTTAGACACCTTCGCCCCCATGCTCACAACGATACAGGCAGCTCCCATTTCGATTGCGCAAAGCTGAGTTTCATAGCGATTACCCAGAATGACCATATCTCCGGGATGAATATAATCCTCTAAAACATCCGGATTGGCAGTCGCAATGACTACCTCGCCGCTGTCAAAGCAACCGTCTTCATTGCCGACAATCATTTTCGCATCCAATGTCTCCAAAATATTCTTATATGTAGTCTTTGCCGTTGCCAAAATGCAGTTATCATATACATCCATATACGCATTGGCGATATCTCCGATGGTAATAATACCCTTTAATTTACCATCCTCAATCACAGGCAGCGTAACATCTCCTCTGTCGCGCATCAGATGCCATGCCTTTTTCAAAGATACATCCTCTGTGACACCTTCAACGTCATTCATATCTATATCCCGCGCATCTGTCATTACGTCATGCAAATAAATCGGTGCTTCTACATGAAATGCATTGAGCACGTACTGTGTTTCCTGATTAATCTGACCTGCTCTGGCCGGAATATACTCTTCCTTCCCAATCCGGTTCTTCAGATATGCATAGGCAATCGCCGAACAAATTGAATCCGTATCAGGATTTTTGTGTCCAACAATATAAACCGGTCTTCCACTCTTCTCTAATAAATCCATACCAGGTCTCCTTCCTTTAAAACTATATTATTTGCTAACTTATTCCAATATTTATCTGTAATTAATTATGTAAGTCATTTTCTTTTCTAATTTTTATCCTCTTTTGTTGTTATTTTATTGATAATTCAAATTATTCGTGTTATGATAGAAACAGCAAAAATTGTTTCGCTTCAGATTTCTATTTTGTTTTACATAGGAAGGTATGATTATTATGAGAGGATTTCAGAGATTCAGCGTTTTAGAGTGCGAAGAGATTGAAAAGGTAAGAAAAATAGGAGAAGAATACGGCAACTCACCACAGCTAAAAAAAGCATGTAAGGAAGCTTATCAGTTATATCGTGAAGGCCGCATTTCTGCAGAATGTTATGGAAAAATCTATTCTGATGCCTTTGACAACTATCTCAGTCTTAAATTCTAAATGAACAGGAAACGTGCGCCACTCGGCTCATGTAATGAAAAGACAGGTCACGAGCCTGTCTTTTATTCTTCTGTATGCTCTTCTAAGTCTGTATTTCGTAAAACGGTAATAATCCGTCCGTAATCAAACCACTCTGTTCGTTCTTCCTGATTAATGGTTATGGTACTGCCTCTGCCATGAACGGGATGAAGTTCATAGTGATTCTCATCATTTACAATAATCTTCCTTACATATAATTTTCTCGTTTTCATATGAAGCAAGACTGCAATATCACCACTCCGCGCCATATCCTCATCCAGCAAGAGAATATCACCCTTGGCATAAACAGGTAAAAGCGTATTCTCAGTTACGCGAAAGCCCCTTGTGATGTTTGCACTAAAGGTATTAGGTATGCGTATCTGCTCCACAAGTCCGGAATCAAAGTCCATTCCGTCCTTCATATATCCGGTCAGTCTGACTACATCAATGATTCTCCCTGTATTATTTACAGTTTGAGTCAGGCGCAGCTTCTCATCATGCTCCAGATAATAATCAACCCTTCGACAGGTAGATATTGGCGTATGATACAGTTTTTCATATAACTGATCCTTAAAGTCCTGGCTTCCAAACAGCACAGGAATCGGCATGTTCAAAATAACAGACGCTCTATATGCTGTATACAATGAGATAGAATCCGTAAGTCCCGATACCATCTTTCGATAGCCGGGCACCGACATCTCCAGCTTATCTGCCATCTCCCACTGAGTCCACCCACGCAGCGTTCGTTCCCGCTCCAATGTATTAATAAAGGCGTCCTTTAGTTCTAATTTGTGCATTATTTCACCTTAATAACCTTTTGGTATTACTTTTTACGTTTTTTCGTTTAAAAATAATACAATTTGCGACACACAAGTTTCTCAATAAAATGATACTATCTAAGTGTGGAAAAAACAACAGGAATTTATGTTTACTCGTTTTCATGAGTGCTGTGGAGGTAATATTATGAAAGAGAATCTGAAATGCGAACGAATTGATACTATTAGAATGAAGGATATCGTTGCTCAACTGACTGATATTATTTATCTTCTCTGCGATGCCAAGGAGACTGACAGCCGAATTATCATCACGCAATTAACAAATCTGACGAAAGAAGAAAGAGAAAGTCTGCACATCGCATTTTCTCCGGATCTGGTCTGATAAAATCAGAACCACCGGCTTAGCCGGTGGTTTGTTCACGCCCTATAAGGGCTCATT
>CAYLWP010000162.1:0-5994 GCA_964387365.1 uncultured Roseburia sp.
GTGGCATGGTAGACGGCTGGTGTGGCACATTCCCCCACTGAACCTGAATTTAATTATCCATATCCTTTTATTCCGCTGCCGGATTGTCCATAATACCTATAAATAGTGGCAGTTCTGTTTCCATATCCATGATGAAATACAAAAACGGCTGGTCAAAGTGCATTTGGATTGGTTCCTCTATTGACTCTTCGGCACCGCATTCCATCATTGCTACCTCGGTAGCTGCTGCCGCTTCGGTTCCTTCCTCATCAACCTTTACCACTGCCTTCTGCCTTACAATGCTGATATACAGAAGGTTGCCGGTATCTGTTGTTCCGAGATTGGAGAAGTCTGCTCTTTCCTCGTCAAACGCATCTACCAGCCCCATGTTCTGTAAGGACTCATTGAGTATCTTATCAAAAGTCACTTCAAACTTCGGAAGCTTGAGGTGGATTACACGTGATTGTCTTCCGGCTAAAAGGTCTGATAATCCCTGTGCGGACAGACCGCCGCGAATATCTGTATTTCCCTGAGGCAATATTCCTACAAACGCATAATTGCTGTCTGCATAAGGTAAGACAACACCCTTTACATAGTCATTCTCAAAGAACTCATAGCTTTCATCATACTGGTGCATCATGGGAACCTGTACTGTTTCCGTATCGCTCACATGAAACTCTTCCTCATAGGTTGATTCCTTCATAAACGGCTTCTTCCATTCTGCATCAAAATAGAGGGTATTAAATAGTACGAGGCGTGTTTCCGTATCAAACGGCTCCTCAATCATTTGCTTAATCAGTCCCTGTGTATTCTCTTCTACCCACTCATTCATGGCATTCACAGCGTCTGCGCTTGCAACATCTGTCTGAAATGCTTGTGCATCATACAGAGACGTCACCTCTCCAATCCATTCATCCTTTACTGTGAATTCGTCATCAATCCAGGCAGAATTAGCAAGTGCTATCTGTAATCGGTCTGTCTTCTTCGGAAGCAGATTCATCATACTATCTGACATGACTGTCATATCTCCGTTTGGACCAAGGACGTCAAAAAATTGTGTTCTTGTCATACCCTCTGCTCCGTTTCCTGCCATAGTAAGCGCTATGTAAGCAGAAACCGGAGAGAGTACCGGATTAACTTCCTCTCTGTTTTCTTTGAATAATGCGAATGCAAAATCCTGCACAGGCTGGTAGTTCTCTATACTATAATCAATACAAATTTCCGTATGACTCTGCTCTGACAGATTAACTACCCCGTCTTTATTCTTATCCGGTTCATCGTGAAGGATCTCTGCGTCAATAGCAGCACCCGTTCCATCATCGTCTGCTTTTCCCGGGGTATTGTCTGACACCTCGCTGTTATGCTCTCCCCCAATCGTATTGTCCTGCTTATCGGCACAGCTTGTGAGCAGACTGCTCAGCATGGTTATGGATAATAGTGTTATGATTATTTTCTTTTTCATAAAATCGCTCCTTTCTTTGCATACTATGCCTCTTACTTATTAAGAGGGATTCTAATCCAGATGGTTGCATTTATCTGATATCCTTATGGGCATTTTATCTTTTGCCGGCAGAATTTCTAAAATGAAATGTCGGAAATCCATTCTCTGAACTTCCGACATTTCATACTTCTTCTATCATATGCTCGCCTTTCTATAAAACCTCCTGTCACTTTCTTCGCGCCCCCAACTGCCTCCTATGATTCCACATCCGTTGCAATTCGGTAGTCAGATTCGTACTTCGAAAACATATTTACAGGATGTTTTCAATGTATATATCGGAAGAAACATGACATTTAATTATACCCGGCATTCTTATATATATCTTTTCAGATGCAGATTTCTTTTTACGCAGACGCTCCCTCAGATGCCGATTCCTTTTCCTGCGCGGACTCTTCCTCAGATGCCCATTCCTTTTCCTGCGCGGACTCTTCTTCAGGCGCAGACTCCAACCTCTGCGTCAGTTCTTCCTCATGCGCAGAGTCCTCTTCAGGCGTCGGCACATATCTGTTATAAATCTCCACATGGTCGTAAATACATCGCCAGCTACTGGTTGAATCAGCTGTAACACAGATATATGGCGTTTCATCTCCAAATATGCCATAGCTTACCGCACAATTTCCTGACTGCCATACATAACCGGTCTTGGCGCTAAGCACCTCTCCGCCGGTATCCTTGTCCTCAATTCTGCGTAAAAACCAATTGGAGATAATAATTCCCTCAGGATGCTCTGTTGTTGGTGCGGTTGTGTAAGTATGTGCTGACAGGAACTCCTTACATAATTCGTTCTGAATAGCAGCTTTCATAATCACTGCCATATCATAAACGGTACAGTAATGCTCTTCATCATAAAGACCTACACAGTTTGTTACATGCGCTGTATCCGCAAGCCCCAGCTCCTCCAGCTTCTCATTCATCAAGTCAACAAATGCCTCATGAGAGCCTGCCACATAGGTTGCAAGTCCGACTGCCGCATCACCTCCGGACGGCAGTATTGTTCCATAAAACAGGTCACGGACTGTTACCTTTTCCCCATCTAAAAATCCTACGGAGCTACAATCATTTACATAAGCATAGTCCGTAATCTCCAATGTCATGGTAAAGGTATCATCCAGGTCCTCTTCTGTGATATACTCTGCTGCCACAAGGACAGTCAAAACCTTGGTCATGGATGCCGGACTGATACGCTCTGTGGCTGCCTTTGACGCAACAATCGTATTGGTACTTTCATCAATTAATATGGCATTCGAGCTGATTACTTCCTCGCTGTAAATAGCTGCTGTATCTGATGTTGACTTAAATTCATACGCCGATGCTTCTTCCGTCGCGGTTTCCGCCTCTGAGGACTCCTCTTCGGTCATTTTCTCTGTCATTTCAACGGTTTCTTCTACACTGCTCTGCTCCACATAATCAGCTACATGAGCCTGCATCTGTGCTTCGTTAGCCTCCGGCTTTCTCATCGGTGAAACAATCGCAACAACTGCCAGTATCACAACCGCAACGATGCCTGCACCCAAAGACATCAGCTTTTTCAGTATCCGGCGTTGCTCCTCCTGACGCTGCTTTTCGCGCTTCATTTGTGCAATTCGCTGCGCACGTCTTCGTGATCTTTCTTCATCTCTATTATCTAAAAAAGGTTCCATTTCTCCATCCCTTATATATTATACATCGTTATCAGTGAATGATAAGTTTGTTCTTCTCTTAGCGTATACCATTCCCTATAAAATAATACACTATATGTCTACATAACTGCAAGTTGTAATCATATTCAGCATATCAAAAACAGTTTTTATTGCAGCCGGAAGAAAAGCATAAGCAGCTCTCCGGACAAGCCTCCACACATTGTCCGCATCTGATACATTCTGCTGACACGGATATTTTCTCCGGCGGTAAATGAACCGGACATGCCCTCTGACAGGACATACAGGAAATGCAGGTTTCCTTTTCCCAATGTATCTGTACAAGGCTGAATCGGTTGAACCATCCGTAGATGGCACCAAGCGGACACAGATACTGACAAAACGGGCGATAAACCTTGACAGAGAATATAATCAGTACGATTAATATTCCTAACTTCCAACCAAACAGTCCTCCCGCCTGTGCGCGGAGCTGTTCATTGGTGCCAAGCAGTGGTATCGCCCCAAAAAAGGTACCGGACGGACATAAGTACTTACAAAACGCCGGTACCTTGGCAAACCCGGAAAATAAAAAGCTTGAACCAATCATAACCAGTCCAAACAGCACCAGGTATTTGCCGTATTTTATTACGGAATGAAACGGCAGCTGCTTTCTTTTCCTGAATATGGGAATCTTATGCAGTAAATCCTGCAGTAAGCCAAACGGACAAAGCCATCCGCAGACAACCCGGCCAAGGATGCTTCCGAAAATAAAGAAAAATCCTATCACAGCAAAGGGGATTTCCGGATTTTTCTTATTCAATGCTGCCTGCAGGGCTCCCAACGGGCAGGCTGCTACTGCTCCCGGACAGGAATAGCAGTTTAAGCCCGGTACACACGCATACTTTAAGGAGCCTTTATAGATTTTACCATTTAAGAATCCATAAAGATATCCGTTCGTAATAATGGTATATATGATTTGAAATAATAATCGAATTCTTGCCGGTCCGAATCTACGCATATCCACTACCTCTATCCGATTCCGATACATTCAAGGCAAATCATAACAGCCTTCTGATAGATATCCTGAAACTGCTCTTCATAAAAGCCAATCACCATACATAACACGCCAAGTCCCAGACCGACCGCCCACAGTGGCAGCTTCCTTATCCCATTACTCTTCTTCTGCCAAAAGCTCATGAATCAATTCCTCCCAGACTTCCCTTGACTGTGCACCTATCACATAACCTAACACTTCACCTTCCTGATTCACAAAAAAGGTTGTCGGTACAGAGCTGACACCACCGACCAGATTCATATACAATGACTCGTTCAACAGTAAGTGTGGATAGTTTGCACTTGTCTGCACGATTAAATCCTTCGCATTCGTTATATCCGCTTCCTCAGCATCCTCCTGCACATCACTGATAATGCCGTATATCTGAAACTCTGCCGTATCATAGGAAGCCGCTATCTCTCCTAAGTCCGGCATCTCCGTTAAGCATGGATTGCAATACGTTGCCCAGACATTCAGCATAGTAAGCTTCGACTGCGAAAAACACTCGTTACTTACAGCTTCTCCGTCTATCGTTTCCGCCTCAAAGGTCAGAACAAACGGCTCCTTTGTCGCCTCCTCGGACGTAGCTTCTGTTGCATTGTCTGTCTCCGCTTCCGTATTGGGCACCTCAGGTATCTGCTCCTTTGTCTGTGCGCAGCCGGTCAATAAGACTCCTATTAATAATAACGTTAAAAATCTTACTTTCATAGTGTATCTCTCCTTGTCTCTGCCCTGTATGTATATTATACCTTATAACGCGATGCATTGAAAATACCTAAAAAGTGCCATCTGACGATGCTTCGCCGATGACACTTTAATTTCACTATATTTCAATATGATTGGCATCCGACAGGAAGAGCTTCGTATAAAGAAATACTCTGTCGCCCTCCTGCAATACCATGTTTCCCTTTGGAATCAGCGCTTTGTTCTTACGCTTTACCATGACGATAATGGAATGACGTGAAATATCCAAATCCCTGATACGAAGTCCGTTCCAAGGATTTTGTTCCTTTAAGACAATCTCCTTCAGATTAATATGTTCATGCTCGTCAAACGGCTCTGCACCAAGCACAATGGTATCTCCTGCCATCAGCACAACATCTCCTCGAGGGATAATCATCTCACCTTTTCGCTTGATAATCGATACAATAACACCAAGCGGAAGCTGCAAATCCGCAATACGCATGCCTACCCAATGGTCCGCTTCATATCCGTATTCCGTTCTTTTCTTGATATTCGAATACTGGTCAACGAATCCCGCAGAAATAATACCTGTCGGAATCGCTACCATACCGACTCCAAGGAACGTGATAATAATACCAAGCGTTTTCCCCATAGTAGTAACCGGATAAATGTCACCATAACCGACTGTTAAAAGCGTGGACGCAGCCCACTAGATTCCCGAAAACGCATTGGTAAATACCTCCGGCTGCGCTTCATTTTCCAAACTGTACATACATAGGCTTGACGCAATCATGAGAACCAGAATAATAAACACTGATGAAATCAGCTGCTGGCGCTTACCGCTAATAACCTCCGTAATAACACTGAAGGAGTCATAATATGCTTTGATTCGAAACAATCGGAAAATACGAACAATTCGAATCATTCGGAAGGCAACGGCTCCTGCCGGGAAAAAAACTGGCAGATAGTATGGTAAAAAGGAAAGCAAATCTACGACTCCCGTAAATGAAAGCAGGTACTTTACCAGTGCACGCCTCGGTGATAAATCCGGGTATAAAAATCTTGCCGTCCAAACCCTTAGCACATAATCAACCGCAAAGAAGAAAATGATATTGTCAATATTGGTTTACACTTTTTTCTCAAGAATGTTCGACCTTATG
>CAYLWP010000163.1:0-5899 GCA_964387365.1 uncultured Roseburia sp.
TGTTTGTGATGCCCAAATTTATTCTCTATCCACTACCTCTTTGTTTCAAACTTCATTCCTCCAATCCTTATAACAATCCTGAGAATCCACAGAATGCAATTGCCATCAGACCTGCTGTAATCAGAACAATCGGCATACCCTGAAATGACTCCGGTATGTCATTGTATTCCATCTTTTCTCTGATTCCTGCAAGAATGACAATCGCTATCGTGAAGCCCACAGCCGTAGCAAATCCGCTTACGATACTATACAAGATACCATATTCCTTCTGTACGTTTGTCAATGCAACGCCAAGTACTGCACAGTTTGTTGTAATCAGCGGAAGATATACACCGAGAGCCTGATATAAGCCCTGCATATACTTCTTTAAAAACATTTCAACGAACTGAACCAGCGCCGCAATAACCAGAATAAATACAATTGTCTGGAGATAGGCAATATCAAGCGGTACAAGGATAAAACGGTATATCACCGCTGCAACCGAAGATGCTAGGGTAATAACGAAGATAATCGCAGCACCCATTCCAGCAGCCGTTTCTATCTTCTTGGATACACCAAGGAACGGACATAAGCCCTGAAACTGACTTAAAACGATATTACTCACTAATGAGGAGCCAACCAGTATGACTAATAAATCTTTTACGACATCAAGCATCCTTATTCTCCTCCTTTACTTCTTCTTTCTTTTCTCCTGCCTGTGCATCATAGAACTTATGCGAACAGCCACTGTCACCACAGCTTGCACAGTCAAAATTACATCCGGACTGAATCTTATCAGTGTTCTTGCCCTTTGCAGCAAGACTCTTCTTTACCTTATTCTGTGTTGCAGTCAGGGCCGCAAGCACGAAAAACGCTCCGGGTGCAAGACCGAAAATGCGGATTGGCTCATATTTCAATGCGAAGGAACCAATCATAATTGCCTCATCTACCGGAAGAATCGCCATACCGAATAACTCACCGGCTCCGAGAATCTCTCTGACTGCACCGATACAGGTGAGCGCAACAGAGAATCCAAGTCCCATACCAAGTCCGTCAAAAAAGGACGGAATCACAGGATTCTTAGACGCAAACGCCTCAGCTCTGCCTAAAATAATACAGTTTACAACGATTAACGGAATATAGATTCCAAGCGAATCATACAGGCTTGGAATAAAGCCCTTCAGTAACAGCTCAACCATAGTTACGAAAGAAGCGATAATAACGATAAACGCCGGAATTCTAACCTTATCCGGAATAATATTTCTAAGCAGGGAAATAATCATGTTACTTAACACAAGAACAACCGTTGTGGTAAGTCCCATTCCCAATCCGTTCATGGCAGATGTTGTAACTGCCAGTGTCGGACACATACCAAGCATCAGAACAAACGTCGGATTTTCCTTAATCAGGCCGTTAAAAAATACCTGTGCAGCGCCGTTCTTTTCTTTTACATTGACATCACTCATTGTGCACTGCCTCCCTTCCATTCGTTCTGAAAATAGGTAAGTCCCGTATTGACGCCGTTTACAATAGCATCAGACGTAACGGTTGCGCCACTGATTGCATCAATCTGCGAATCATTGGTGGAACCTGTCTTTGTTACCGTAAAGCTGTCAGCCTGCTTGTTTACAAACTGCGGAACGATTACGTCCTCTGCCTTCATACCAAGTCCCGGTGTTTCGGCAATACTAAGCAGGGAAATACCGTTCAGTACACCATCCTTGGTCAGACCCATGGTAAACCGGATATCTCCGGCATAGCCTTCATGGTCAGTCACAGTGAGAACATATCCCATCACAGCTCCGGTCTCGTCCAATGCACACATAACCTCCTCAATATCTGCTCCGGTTACACCTGCCTGTGTTAAAGCAGCGGAAGCTGCCTCTGCATCAAAGCCTTCATATGCTTCAAAGCTTGCTGCCGCCTCAAATACATTACGGCAAGCCTCTGTTTTTGCCTTTTCCTCCTGAGCCGCAATCGGTTCCTTGGTAATATCGTAAACAACACCAAGCAGTAAGCCTGCTACCAAGGTAATCGCAAAGAGAATCAGCGCATCTTTAATCATATTTTTCATGCTTTTTCTCCTCCTTTTCCGAATGGCTTAGGCATGGTAAACTTCTCAATCAGCGGAACAAGAAGATTTCCTATAATAATTGCATAGGAAACACCCTCTGCGGAAGGTCCGAATAAACGGAAGATTCCTGTCATAATTCCCAGGAAAATACCATACAGGTACTGTCCGTTCCTGGTAATCGGTCTTGTTACATAGTCTGTTGCCATGAAAAAGGCACCAAGCATCAGACCGCCACCTGCAAGATGTGCTGATATGTACAGCTTGCACAGTCAAAATTACATCCGGACTGAATCTTATCAGTGTTCTTGCCCTTTGCAGCAAGACTCTTCTTTACCTTATTCTGTGTTGCAGTCAGGGCCGCAAGCACGAAAAACGCTCCGGGTGCAAGACCGAAAATGCGGATTGGCTCATATTTCAATGCGAAGGAACCAATCATAATTGCCTCATCTACCGGAAGAATCGCCATACCGAATAACTCACCGGCTCCGAGAATCTCTCTGACTGCACCGATACAGGTGAGCGCAACAGAGAATCCAAGTCCCATACCAAGTCCGTCAAAAAAGGACGGAATCACAGGATTCTTAGACGCAAACGCCTCAGCTCTGCCTAAAATAATACAGTTTACAACGATTAACGGAATATAGATTCCAAGCGAATCATACAGGCTTGGAATAAAGCCCTTCAGTAACAGCTCAACCATAGTTACGAAAGAAGCGATAATAACGATAAACGCCGGAATTCTAACCTTATCCGGAATAATATTTCTAAGCAGGGAAATAATCATGTTACTTAACACAAGAACAACCGTTGTGGTAAGTCCCATTCCCAATCCGTTCATGGCAGATGTTGTAACTGCCAGTGTCGGACACATACCAAGCATCAGAACAAACGTCGGATTTTCCTTAATCAGGCCGTTAAAAAATACCTGTGCAGCGCCGTTCTTTTCTTTTACATTGACATCACTCATTGTGCACTGCCTCCCTTCCATTCGTTCTGAAAATAGGTAAGTCCCGTATTGACGCCGTTTACAATAGCATCAGACGTAACGGTTGCGCCACTGATTGCATCAATCTGCGAATCATTGGTGGAACCTGTCTTTGTTACCGTAAAGCTGTCAGCCTGCTTGTTTACAAACTGCGGAACGATTACGTCCTCTGCCTTCATACCAAGTCCCGGTGTTTCGGCAATACTAAGCAGGGAAATACCGTTCAGTACACCATCCTTGGTCAGACCCATGGTAAACCGGATATCTCCGGCATAGCCTTCATGGTCAGTCACAGTGAGAACATATCCCATCACAGCTCCGGTCTCGTCCAATGCACACATAACCTCCTCAATATCTGCTCCGGTTACACCTGCCTGTGTTAAAGCAGCGGAAGCTGCCTCTGCATCAAAGCCTTCATATGCTTCAAAGCTTGCTGCCGCCTCAAATACATTACGGCAAGCCTCTGTTTTTGCCTTTTCCTCCTGAGCCGCAATCGGTTCCTTGGTAATATCGTAAACAACACCAAGCAGTAAGCCTGCTACCAAGGTAATCGCAAAGAGAATCAGCGCATCTTTAATCATATTTTTCATGCTTTTTCTCCTCCTTTTCCGAATGGCTTAGGCATGGTAAACTTCTCAATCAGCGGAACAAGAAGATTTCCTATAATAATTGCATAGGAAACACCCTCTGCGGAAGGTCCGAATAAACGGAAGATTCCTGTCATAATTCCCAGGAAAATACCATACAGGTACTGTCCGTTCCTGGTAATCGGTCTTGTTACATAGTCTGTTGCCATGAAAAAGGCACCAAGCATCAGACCGCCACCTGCAAGATGTGCTGATATGTACTGTATATCAAAACCATGTCCGCCGAAAATGGCAATAAAAATGACAAAGCTTACAATATATGAACCCGGTATACGCAAATCAATAATACCTAATAAAATCAGGAAACAGGCACCGATTACAATGGCAATCATGCTTGTTTCACCGATTGTACCTGAGGTACGACCGATAATCATATCAAATACATTTACAGCTTCTCCGTTTTTTAACAGGGCAAGTGGTGTTGCTCCTGTATAGGTATCACAATCAAAGTTTGTCATGATAGATGTGAAGGAGATTAACAGGAAGCATCTTCCTCCCAACGCCGGGTTCATAAAGTTCTGTCCCAGTCCTCCGAACAGCATCTTAACAACTAAAATAGCAAAGATACCACCTAATACACCAATCCATAACGGTGCCTTTGGCGGCAGATTCAGCGCCAGCAGTAAGCCTGTTACGACTGCTGACAGGTCGCCGATTGTTACCTTCATTTTCATGCATTTTTCATATAGGTACTCTGTTAAAACGGTTGAAGCAATCGTTACCAGAACCAATAACAATGCATGTAATCCAAAATTACATACGCCAAATCCGGTTGCAGGAAGCAAAGCAAGAACGACATATCCCATAATACTTGATGTCGTTTCCTTCGACCTGATGTGCGGATTTGAAGATACTTTCAATAATTTATCCACAGCTATGCCTCCTATTTTTTCTTCTTAGCAAGTAAGATTTTTCTCATTGATTTGATTGACTGTGTAATCTGTCTCTTTGCAGGACATACAAAGCTGCAACAGCCACATTCCACACACTCTAATCCATGACAGGATGCAAACGTATCCTCATCTCCATGGTCTGCACATACGGCAAGCTTTTTCGGAATCAGTCTGCTTGGACAAACCTCTGCGCACTTTCCGCAATTGATACATGCGCTTGGTGCCATGGCTGAAACCTCGTCCTTGGTCAGACAAAGCAATGCCGAAGCTGTCTTTGTTGTAGGAACATTCAAATCAAACAGTGCAAATCCCATCATAGGTCCGCCAGACACAACCTTCTCAGGCTCTGTCTTAAAGCCTCCCACTTCCGCAATCAGGTCGTTATAATTCATACCGATTCTGACGTAGAAGTTGCGTGGGTCATTTACCGCATCACCTGTTACGGTAACAATTCTGTTCATTAAAGGCTTGCCTTCCTTTACCGCATGATATACGGCAACAATGGTATCCACATTGTCAACAACACAGCCTGCATCTGCCGGAAGCATGGAAGAATTGATTGCTCTTCCTGTTGTTGCGTAAATCATCTGACGCTCAGCTCCCTGCGGATATTTTGTTTTCAACGCCTTTACCGAAATCCTGTCTTCGTCCTTTGTCAGCTTCTTCAGAATCTCGATACAATCCGGTTTATTATCCTCTACCGCTAAAATACCGCGTGCGTTATCGAACAATTTCAGAATAATCTTGAGACCTTCAACCAGCTTCTCCGGCTCCTCAACCATTCTTCTGTAATCTGATGTCAGATATGGTTCACATTCCGCACAGTTTGCAATAACATACTCTATCTTCTCCGGTTCCTTCGGTGACAGCTTTACATGTGTCGGGAAACCGGCACCACCCATTCCGACAACACCGGCCTTTTTAATCAGCTCAATGATTTCATCTTTGCTCAGTGTCTCCGGGTCATGTGGCGTGTACTCCACTTCCTCAAATAACTCATCATTATCAATGATAATAGAATTTACCATATCTCCGGTCACAACTCTTCTTGGCTCAATCGCCTTAACGGTACCGGATACGCTGGCATAAATCGGCGCAGAAACAAATCCACCTGCTTCCGCAATCAGCTGGCCGGTAAGAACGCGGTCACCCTTTGCAACAACCGGGACTGCCGGTGCTCCAATATGCTGACTCAGCGGATAAATCATATCACCCTTTGGCATAATTACCTTCATAGGTTTGTCTTTTGACAGGTCTTTTCCATCGTAAGGATGAATACCGCCATGAAATGTCAGTTTTGCCATTACTTCTCCTTCTTTCC
>CAYLWP010000164.1:0-5887 GCA_964387365.1 uncultured Roseburia sp.
CCTCTGCAGCCGGTGTACTTTCCTCTGCCGGAGCTGTTGCTTCCACACTCTCCGTTGTCGTTGTTGTTGTAGCTGCTGTACTCTCAGCAGGCTTACTTTCACTTCCGCATGCCACCATAGATAATGCCATACTAAAGCATACTAATACAGATAAAACTTTTTTCTTCATAACAATCTCCTCCTTGTGACATTTGTCACCTTTATCCTTTTCAAGATATCCGAAAATACAAAAAGGTAGCCCTTTTTCGGACTACCTCGTCTTTCTTACAACTAAATTTATCACTTTATGAATAAATATGCAAGTCTCTTTTCCCGGTAAAGTTATAACAAAGTTGTTACTTTTCTCTATTAGTATCAGTACTTCACAAATTTAGCAGTTTCCTCTCTGAGCTGTTTTGCAATCGCCTTGTTATGCTCCATCTGCTCGTTGATTTCTTCCACCTCTTTTACAAGCTCATTGGTGTTGGTTGCTGCCACGGTAACTGCGCCGGTGCTTTCCTCTACCGCGGTTGCAATACCATTGATTGCTTCCGTAATCTCTGTTACCAGATTTTTCAGATTGCCTGACATATCATTGAACTGACTTACGATTTCATTGACATGCGATGCATCTTCCTTATACTGCTGTCCGCTCGAAACAAAGCCCTCATAATCAGGCAGAATCGTCTCATTGATATATGTAACAATCTCATCGGAATTACTGATTAATTCTCTTACAGCTTCCGTAACAAGATTGTTGATATTCTGGATATTACTTGCCGTTTCACGGCTGGAATCAGCAAGCTGTCTGATTTCGTCTGCTACAACCGCAAAGCCTTTACCGGCTTCTCCTGCCCTTGCTGCCTCAATCGAAGCATTCAGTGCAAGAAGATTGGTCTGTGATGAAATACTGAGAATCTCATTGGTAAGACCGTTAATCTGCTCAACGCTCTTGGAATCCTCCATTGCTTTCTTTAACGATGTCAAAATTTCTTCAACTACCTTTGTTGTATGATTCTTATTATCAACGGCAGTCTTCTCAAGCTCGCTTGCACGATTCTTCATTTCTACTGCATAACCTGCAAGATGATCGGATTCTGTTGCAAGATTATTCACATGGTCACCTACAACACCTGCATTTTCATTTACATTTTCAGCGGTTGCTGATACTTCTTCCATAGAAGCGGATAGTTCCTGCATGGTCGCAGATACATCACAGGCGCTGCCGTTTGCCACGGATACACTTCCTCCCACCTTGGTAACGATTCCGTCCATCTCCACAGAGTCCCTGATGACGTTGCCGATTATATTTTGCATATCCGTCAGGAATTTATTCACATTACCTGTCATAGTACTAAGCTCATCCTTGCCCTGCAGCTCTACTCTTCTGGTCAGGTCTCCCTTATTTTCCGCAATATCTGCAGTAATACTTTCCAAAGTATTATTTACCTGCTTAATCGGGCTTATAATCTCTGTAAGAGCCAATACGACACTTCCGATACCGACCAGAGTCGCAATGAATAAAAAGAACTTAGTAGCTGTTCTTCCCATCGTATACGTTCCTTCACTGGTTGCAACTGCCTGCGCCATGCTGTCACTATTTGCTGCTGTCAGCTGTTCAAGCATTACACTTATATTCTGCGCCTCGTCCTTTAACTGCGTATTGGCCAGATCGGCTGCTTCCTGATCCCGGTTTGCAGCACTAAGCGTCATACACTCAAAGACGATATCCGTAAATTTACCCAGCTCTGTTATAAACATCTCAGAAGCTGCCTTATCCTCCTCGGTTTCCTGCCCCTTCTGAAACTCTTCCACGAATGCCTGAATTTCAGCGTAGGTTTCGTCCATCTGAGTTTCCAGAACGCTTCTGCTCTCTCTGTCCTCTGCAACACAATGTGCAAAAACAATTCGCTGCATGACTGCAAAATCTTCCGACACGTTACTGATTCTAACCATATCTGTTGCATAATCATTCGCAATCGCTCTTGTAATTTCCATCAGATTAGACATTCCGTTTAATGCCATGATACCAAACGTAAAAATCATAACAATCAATAAAATGATTGGTGTCATGACCTTATACTTCATACCTATATTCCCTAATTTTCTCTTCCGCATCATTCATTCCATCCCTTTCGTGTTAACTCATAATTTTGTATTATTGTCCAAATTAACTGACTATTACTTAAATTATAAATCTTTTTCTTTCTTGTCGCAACTATTATATTAGGGATAATTTATTTAAAACTGTTATGTATTGAAAATAAATGAAAGATGCTCATACTTTTTCTCCAGATACCCTTGCCTAACTAATTCTAAAATCAGCGGTACTTCATGACTTTCTGAAGTCTTAAAAATACATCTGATACTGTGTTTTTATTTTGTTATAAGGAGAATCCCCCCTTACCCCCCCTATTATGCGCCATAGTAACATGATTCTTTGATGTTCGTCAGGGGAAATGTCACAAAATTGCTACATCTTTCTGATGTATCTATTGGGTATTGTATCTGCCAGCCATACTTTTTCATTGCCGAAGTAAAATTTTATTCCGTCATTCCATGCCATTTTTGCATCAATAATTAATATACACGGCTTATCATCATGCCGCATTCCTACATTTTCAGCAGTTTCAATATCTTGTGATAAATGAACATACTGCCTACCCTGAGGTAATAAACCATTTTCATTGATTGATTCTAAAAATCGCCTTGCTGTACCATGGTACAAAACATCTGATGGCATTTTTTCTTCTTTTAATATCTTCATAGGTATCGAATGTCCATAAAATGCCCTGATTTTCCCACCCGCAAGTTCATGACGCTTCTTCTCAGATTTTTCAATCATCTCATTCAAATCTGCTTCACAAATGTTGCTCCATTTTCTAGTTCTATGTAATGCATCTAAAAGCTGTTCAACCGGAACCCAACCTTCTTCATCCATTTCTAGTTCATATTCCCACGGAGCATGCCGCAAAGCATAAGAAATTTCTTTGCTCAATTCTGCATACACTTCTAAACATCTCCTTCTTCAATCAACTCATCAATCGCAACTTTCATCCAGTCCCAAAAGTCTCTATACTCATCGCGTTGTTCATATCCTTCAGATGCAAAATCATGAATTATTTCAACTTTTGAGTCTTTCCCAACTTCAAAACATGCAATATCATCACAATCATCACGTCTTGCGAATGGAACCAATTTTCTATTAGGATATCTATTCATCAAGCCGCTAATCCTTGTTTCAATTTGTTCTTTGGACATTAAATACCAAAATTCAAAATCAACCAAATTTAACTCTACAGCTTTTAAATAAGATGCTGGATATTTAAACTCTTCATATATACCGTTTACATTGAATAATTCCATCTTGTCCTCCACTACTTAATATCATCCATATCATATGAACCAAAAGGATTATTGTTCCTAAATATGGTCTTTTGCTTTTCAATTCTCAATTTTATAGCGTCTCCCCATGTTACGGGAACACCCTTTTTGGTAGTAAACCTATCAACATACTCTGTAGGTAGTAACTCATCATATGCATGAATATTTGCTTGCACATCTATCCCAGCTTGCTGAGCTGCTACTACTCGCGTATTATCAATAGTAGTTATACACCATCTGGCATTTGAACTACATCTATAGGGTCACCAGCCCAGCCATTTCTCTTCATACTTTCAACAATCTCAACTGAACCATTTACCGAAGACTGGCTAAATCTAATTTCATTAGGATTAATAGTTACTGGGCCGCTCTTAAGTCCTGTACTACTTTTCCCCTTCTTAGCCAACCAATCTTTCAATCCTTTGACAGATAATACCACCTCTGCCACAGCAATCACTGTACGTCCCGTTACCTCTCCACGACTTCGAGCGGTTCCGTTTACCACGTCTTCAGTCAACACCTTTTTTATACTTTCCTCCGTCGCTTCCAGTATTCCGTCCGCTACCGTCTTTATGCCATATTCATCTATCAATTTCCATATTTCAGAAATGGTGTCAGGTAACTCCTTAATTGCTGACGGAATATTTAACATTCCTTCTGCCGTTTCTCCCAATACCTTGGGGACGCTCTGTACATATCCTTTCGCAAATTCCTCCGACTCCTGAATGGATTCTTCCAAGGTCAGGTTCCTGCATTTCATATCGATTGCAGTTTTATAGCCAAATGCCTGACTAAGCATTTGGCTTGCCAATACACTGGCTGTTGTTGTCGCTTCCCCCATCCATGTATCCATAAACGCTTCCACCATGGCATTCCAGCCACTTTCCGGCGGTATCTCTTCCACCTTGGTGATTGTCTGTGGAATTACTGCTGTTCTTGTCGTGGATTGTGGCAAATCATCTACCATACAGTTCGCTGTTATATATTGAAAGCATTCCGCTATTTCATCATCGAGCTTTCTGATTTCTGCCGCAAATTCATTATACGCCTGTCTGAAATTTTGAATACGGTTGATTTTTCGGTAAATCTCATCGTTCATCTTTTTCTCTTCCGTAAAATCAATCAGTCCTTCGCATTCCTGCATGATATTATCCAGAACCAATTTAGCACTTCTGTTCTTGTCATAAATCTCATCACATACTATGTTTATCTGATTCACATAGTCCTCATCAAAGTACAGATAACCGTAATTATAAGTAATATTTTCACTGAACGTATTCCACGGTGCACAATACAGGTCATAATCCAACTGTTCAGGCAGCTGTTCACACTTCGACGCCAGATTAACCAGTTTGGGAAGATATTCTTCCAATACCTGTCGTATCTGTCTGATATGTCGGTACATTTCGGCATAAGCGCCACGCTCCAACATATCTATGTAAGTTCTTTGAAACGCATTGGCCGTTTGACCATACCAAGTCCCTTTCAACGAATCCAGCATAGCATACTATTCATCCAATTTTTCAGTCAGAAACGCTTCCATTACCCGATATGCGTCTAATGTCTCACGCCACATAGAAAGCTTTATCTTAAACATTCATTCCTCCTTGTTTTTCCAAGAAAATGCGAGCGTCTGCCATACGTTTCTGTTCTTCTGCTATTCGCCTCTGCTCCTCATGCCATGCGGAATCTTCGCTACGCATTCGCGAGATTTCTGCCTGTACTTCATCTATTTTATCCGATAGGTTTCTGCTAATCTGCTTTCTTAACGGTTCCAAATCATCAGTTATGGTATACAGCTTATGCTGCATTGCATCCGGTGTCGCATCCTCCATACAGCTGATAACATACCTTTTCAGGTTAGTTATATCATTCTCAATTTCTACCTGATAATTAGAATGACTTGCAAGACTTCTTTCCTGAATTTCTAATTTGCTTAGCTTTCTTTGTTCCTGTTCAATATCCGAGCATCGACATCTCATACCTTAATCTCCTACCGCTTCACCTGCAAGTATATCTGTCATAACCATCTTCTCTTCAAAGTCTGCCGTGTTGTCTGCTATATCTTCCACTTTTTTCAAAAGACTTTCTGCTAACGTTTTCGTCTGTTGATTTGTTATTGCAAAAGCCTCTCTTGCATTTCCGCTCCATTCTCGAAGAAGAGTTTCATTTTGTTCCGCAAGTCCAATATGCAATTTGTCAAAGTTCTGTTGTACGCCTTGCATTTTTGTAACTGAGTTCTTAAGACTTTGGCTTTCCATTGTAATGCGATTGCACAAAGTTGGATTTATTACCATAATTTCTACTCCTTCTTGATTCATGCTTCTTACCGCTATAATATATTGCTCAGTATTGTAACATATTTTCTACAATTTTTCTATTGATGCTTACTCAACTATTAACTGTCTCCTTGTACAAAAATAAGCATGCTGCTCCGTTGGGAAGGGATTAGAAGTTCTTAGTTTCTCCCGTGAATCAGAACCACCGGCTTAGCCGGTGGTTTGTTCACGCCCTATAAGGGCTC
>CAYLWP010000165.1:0-5866 GCA_964387365.1 uncultured Roseburia sp.
AATCTCGAAAATACTTCGTATTTCCTCGATGTGGCGTATCCGCCAAATAGATATCTTCAGAAACATTCTCGTAAATGCAAGCATTTCTCGCATGTTTCTTCATCTATCTGCTTGGCTCTGAACAGATACAAATTTGCTTATTGCATTGACAACGAGTAAAGACAAACGGGGGAATAGATGTGGGTAAGAAATTAATCATAACGGAGAAACCATCCGTGGCACAGGATTATGCAAAGGTTTTTCAGGTATCCGGCAGAAGAAACGGCTTTATAGAGGATGACAGATATGTCATTACCTGGTGTGTCGGACATCTGGTGGAGATGGTTTATCCGGAGGACTATGATATAAAATATAAAAAATGGATGTTAGAAGACCTTCCGTTTTTACCACAGAATTATAAATACGGTGTAATACCGAATGTAAAGCAGCAATATGATATCGTACATGAACTGTTACACAGAGAAGATATCGATACTGTTTACTGGGCGGGCGACTCCGGAAAGGAAGGACAAACCATTGAGGAAAATATCCGTAATTTTGGCGGCGTCCGTGAGGGTATGCAGGAGCTGAGAGTCTGGATTGACTCACAGACAGAGGAGGAAATCAGACGAGGTGTTGCGGAGGCAAAGCCAATGTCTGATTATGCGAATCTTGGCTTTTCCGGCATTATGCGTTCGATTGAAGATTATGCCATGGGTATCAATTTTTCCCGAGTTATGTCTGTAAAGTATGGAAAGCTGTTGAACGATGCCGCAGCTACAAACAGCTATACAGCGATTGCAATCGGTCGTGTCATGACCTGCGTGCTTGGTATGGTTGTAAACAGGGAAAGAGAGATTCGTAACTTTAGAGAAACGCCTTTTTATCGTATTATGGGCGATTTTACAGAGGCTAATATCGAAGCTGAGTGGAAGGCAATTGAGGGTTCTAAGTATTTTGAATCGTCAAAGCTTTATAAAGAAAATGGTTTTAAGGAAAAAGAGGATGCACAGACTCTGATTAGCGAATTAGAAGGCAGGGAAGCTGTTATTAAGACCTTGGAAAAGGGGATTTCCAAGAAAAAGGCTCCTTTACTGTTTAACCTTGCAGAGCTGCAGGCGGAATGTGCAAAAAGATTTAAAATCAGTCCGGATGAAACCTTGCAGGTTGTTCAGGATTTGTATGAGAAAAAGCTTACTACATATCCAAGAACGGACGCCAGAGTACTGACAACTGCAGTGGCAAAAGAAATCGGAAAGAATCTGAATAAGCTAAAGGGTTATCAGCCGACACAGGCATTTACCGAAAAAATATTACAGCAGCGTTCCTACGCGAACCTTGAAAAAACACAGTATACGGATGATAGCAAGGTAACGGACCACTATGCGATTATTCCGACGGGACAGTTAACGGAATTGCAGTCTTTGTCACCTTTGCAGAGCAGGGTATTTGATTTGATTGTAAGACGTTTCCTTAGTATTTTTTATCCGCCTGCAGAATACCAGACCTTAAAGCTGGTAATCGGAATAGGAGAGGAATCCTTGTTCACCTCTGCTAAGGTTCTGAAAATACTTGGATTTTTAGAAGTTATGGGTAAGACCCTAGAGGATTCGGAAGAGAATGAAGAGCAGGATGGCGAGGATGGCAACGGCGAGAATGGTCATTCGGAAAGCGGGGCTAAGAAAAAAGATCCACGTAAGATGCTTGCACTTGCAGAGAATCTAAAGCAGGGTGACATTCTTGCTGTAAATGGATTCGAAATTAAAGACGGAAAAACACAGCCACCAAAGCGCTATACATCGGGTTCCATGATTCTTGCCATGGAAAATGCGGGACAGCTGATTGAAGACGAAGAGCTTCGTGCGCAGATAAAGGGCTCGGGAATCGGAACGAGTGCCACCAGAGCGGAGATTATTAAGAAGCTGATTCGTATCGGCTATCTGAATCTCAATAAAAAAACACAGGTCATTTCACCGGAGCGATTCGGCGAAATGGTTTATGAAGTGGTTGCGATGACCGTACCGGCACTTTTGAATCCCAAAATGACCGCATCATGGGAAAAAGGTCTGGACGGCATTACAAACGGTACCGTTGATATGAAGGAATACCGTGCAAAGCTGGAGGATTTTATTCGTAAGGAAACGATTCAGATTCGTGATAACGATTTGACGAAACAGGTTGCCGCACAAATTAGCACCTTTACCGGAAAAGGCGCAAGAGGACTGGGCGCACGCAAGAAGCTTGCTGCAAAATGCCCGATGTGCGGCGGTGATATTGTAACAACGCCTTTTGGTTATGGATGCGACAATTATCAGAAAGATGGGACAGGGTGTCGATTTGTACTTGGTACAATAGCCGGGAGAGATCTGACAGAGGAAGAATGCATTGCGTTAATTAATCAGGGAAGAACCGAGGTACTGAGTGGATTTGTTTCCAAGAATAAGAAAAAGTTTCAGGCTGCGCTCGTAATGCAGAAAAATGAAGAAGGAAAAATTGATATTACCTTTGATTTTTCGCAGAATCAGCCTCAGATTATGGAAGGGGTACAGTGTCCTGATTGCGGCAGTGCAATGGTAATAAGAGGCTATGGCTGTACCTGCTCCGGTTATGCCCCGCAGAATCCGGCAAGCTGTCGTTTTATGATTGGTAAAGTTGCGGATAAGGAGCTGAACCAGACACAGATGAAAGAGCTTCTTACAAATCATAAGACGGATACCATTCGAGGATTTAAGAGCAAGAATGGGAAACGTTTTGATGCCTGTTTACTCTTGGAAAAAGAAGAAAATGGCAAGCATGTCATAAAATTTGACTTTGATAACGTAGAAGCACAGAAAATCAAGGATGTGGTATGTCCGGACTGTGGTGGTGAAATAGTAAAGACACCATTTGGATACGGGTGTGCAAATTATGATTCCCGGAATCCGGCCAGTTGCCGATTCAGTGTTGGTAAGATTGCCGGAAAAGAGATTGGTGCTGCACAAATAAAAGAATTGCTGACGGATAAGATTACCTCAACAATCCGTGGTTTTGAAGGAAAAAGCGGAAAGAAGTTTGATGCCTGTCTCATTTTGGAACAGGATGAGAATGGTAAGCATCGGATCAGCTTTGATTTTGACCATGTAGAAGCTAAGAAAGTGAAGGATGTTGTCTGCCCGTTGTGTGGTGGTGATATTGTTCCGACACCGTTTGGTTTTGGCTGTGCCAAGTATGATAAAAATGATGAAAACAGTTGTCGTTTTTCTATTGGAAAAATGGCAGGTAAGGATATTACAGAGACGCAGGTAAAAGAACTGTTGACGAATGGCAGAACTGCTACCATACGAGGATTCAAGTCAAAAGCCGGAAAGAAGTTTGATGCACGAATCGCATTGAGTAAGAATGAGGAAGGCAAGGTTACGGGCTTAAAGTTTGATTTTGATGACTTGGAACAGCCTAAGGTAAAGGATGTGCAGTGCCCGATTTGCGGTGGTGATATTGTAAAAACACTATTTGGTTATGGCTGTTCAAATTATAACAAAGACGATGAGAGCAAGAGCTGTCGTTTTGCGATTGGTAAGATTAGTGGCGTGAAGCTCAATGACAGTCAGGTAAAGCAACTACTGACATTAAAGAAAACCGATGTCATTCAGGGCTTTTTATCAAAAAACGGTACCAAATTCGAGGCTCCGTTAAAGCTTACCGGGGAAGGACAGATTGTGTTTGATTTCCCGGAAAGAGAAAAACCGACAGAGACGACGCTTACCTGTCCACGCTGTAAAGAGAAGAAGCTCTTCAAAAGCCAGTGGTATTATGAGTGTAATTTCCAATGTGGCTTCCGCATCGGACATACCGTTGCACAGGTGCGGATTTCTGAGGAGATTATGAATGAGCTCTTTACAACCGGAAAAACCAAAAATAAGATTACAGGCTTTGTATCTAAGGCGGGAAATCAGTTTGATACCTGTCTGAAGTATGAGGATGAGAGAATACAGTTTGATTTTGACAATCCGGGCGAGACGTCTGCTGCGAATGAAACATCAGGTGCGCAACCGTGGCTAGGAGAAGACTCGATGCAATCAAATGAAACGGATAAGCCGGCGCTGATGCAGGAAGCACCCGAACCGGCGGCAGATGATTACTGGGCTTCTCTTATGGCAGGAGCAGCAGAGGCTAATGCCATGAATGAGGAAATGGATAGTATGATTCTGTCGGGGCAGATGCTTGAGGATGACGGCCTGCCGTGGAATTAAATTATGGTAGGTACGGAGGGTAGTGAATGAGAAAAGAAAACTATGCATTAATTGAAGATTACATGCTCTCCTGCATGGAAAAGGATACGGCTCATGATAAAGAGCATGTTTATCGGGTGTTGTGTTCTGCACTGGATATAGCACAGACAGAGGAGAGCGTAGATTATGACGTATTGATTTGCGCCTGCCTTCTTCACGATATCGGACGCAGGGAACAGTTGGAGAATCCTGAGCTTTGTCATGCACAGGTCGGTGCGGAAAAAGCATATGTAT
Organism: uncultured Roseburia sp.; assembly: GCA_964387365.1. Classification (GTDB taxonomy): domain Bacteria; phylum Bacillota; class Clostridia; order Lachnospirales; family Lachnospiraceae; genus COE1. The sequence continues at coordinate 4,482 of CAYLWP010000165.1, forward strand.
TTTTAAAAGAGCATAATTTCACAGAGGACTTCTGTGTACATGTCAGAGCTTGTATAGAGACACATCGTTTTCGCAAGGGAAATCCACCTGCAAGCATAGAGGCAAAGATTTTATTTGATGCTGATAAGACAGATGTTGTCGGTGCTGTCGGACTTGCCCGCACGTTAGCCTACAAAGGTCAGCACGGAGAGCCGTTTTATACCAGAAAGGAAGACGGCAGTATTTCGGACGGAACCGGTGATACGGAATCTTCTTTTTTTCAGGAATATAAGTACAAGTTGGAGCATATATATGACAAGTTCTATACTGTAAGAGGTGCGGAAATAGCGAAGAAAAGGCAAAATGCCGCAGTTTCTTTTTACAACAGTATGCTGGACGAGATTCAAAGCTCCTATGAGAATGGTGTGCAGAGACTGCAGGAACATGTAGAGGAATAGAAAGTAACACAGATATGTGTGAATATAATGCCTGTGTAAGAAGAAAAATACGCGGGATGTGGAAAGGAAAGGTAATTAAGATGGAAGAGTTAAAGATTAAGAATTTATATGAATTAAGCGAAACAATAGCAGCGCCGCTGTTTGAAACAGAGGATGTGGTTTTTCCTTGGGAGCTTCTTCCGATGCTTGGAAAGTTTATTGTGGAGCTGGGAAATAAGCTGCCGGCTGACAAGTTTGAAAAGCGTGGCGAAAATATCTGGATTGCAAAGTCTGCGAATGTATATCCGACAGCCTATATCAATGGGCCTTGCATTATTGACGAAGAGGCAGAGGTGAGACATTGCGCCTTTATCAGAGGAAATGCGATTGTAGGAAAGGGCGCAGTAGTAGGTAATTCTACGGAACTGAAAAATGTGATTCTTTTTAATAAAGTACAGGTTCCGCACTATAATTATGTGGGCGACAGCATTCTGGGCTACAAATCCCATATGGGTGCGGGCTCCATTACTTCAAATGTGAAGAGTGATAAGACACTTGTTACGGTCAAGTCTCCTTACGGAAGCATCGACACCGGCCTGAAGAAAATGGGCGCCATGCTTGGCGATCATGTTGAGGTCGGCTGCAACAGCGTGCTGAATCCCGGAACAGTCATCGGACGTAATGCCAATGTTTATCCGACCTCCATGGTCAGAGGCTATGTGGAGGCAAACAGTATCTACAAGAAGCAGGGCGAGATTGCAGCAAAAAGATAAATAGGAAACCATTTAGGAAAATATCACAAAATAATTGACAATAATTTGACAAAAAAGTGTATTTTCCAATTGCTATTTTTTGCGTTTTATGCGAAAATGTCATTGTGCGATTATAGCTCGCCGTATGACTTACGGAATGCTTCAGCAGATCAGACGGTTATCCGGTGAGTGAAAGGAATGGATGATTCCATTCTAA
>CAYLWP010000166.1:0-5854 GCA_964387365.1 uncultured Roseburia sp.
TGGTTTCATAGCCCGCCTTTGAAAATGCCCATGTCGCATGAACAGAACAATAGTCAAACTCGATACCCTGTCCGATACGAATAGGACCGGAGCCAAGTACGAGTACCTTCTTCTTCGCATTTGTTTCAACAGTTTCGTTCTCGCCGTCAAAGCATGAGTAGTAATAAGGAGTTGCTGCTTCAAACTCTGCCGCACAGGTATCTACCATCTTGAACGCTGCTACAATACCATTGCTGTAACGCATTTCCTTGATTTCCTGTTCACTCTTACCTGTCAGTCTTGCAATGACATTATCAGGGAACTCAATTCTCTTTGCTTCCTTAAGAAGCTCTACGGTTAACGGTCCCTTCTCTAAGGCTGCTTCCATCTCTACAAGGATAGCAAGCCTATCGATAAACCAGTGATCAATCATGGTAATATTATGAATCGTATCATAATCAATTCCCTTACGAAGTGCTTCCGCAATGACATAGATTCTCTGGTCATCTACGATTTCCAGTCTCTTTAACAGTTCTTCCTTGGTAAGCTCTGTAAAATCATAGCTTCTCAGGCAGTCTACATGCTGTTCCAGAGAACGGATTGCCTTCATAACAGCGCCTTCGAAGTTGGTACAGATACTCATAACCTCGCCGGTCGCCTTCATCTGGGTTGTCAAGGTTCTCTTAGCTGTAATAAATTTATCAAAAGGAAGACGAGGCATCTTAACAACACAGTAATCCAATGTTGGCTCGAAGCTTGCATAAGTCTTGCCTGTAATTGCATTCTTAATCTCATCAAGTGTATATCCTAATGCAATCTTTGCTGCAACCTTGGCAATCGGATAACCTGTTGCCTTAGAAGCAAGTGCAGAGGAACGGCTTACTCGAGGGTTAACCTCGATAACGCAGTACTCGAAGCTTGTCGGATGAAGTGCGAACTGTACGTTACATCCACCGGTAATATTAAGCTCTGAGATAATGTTTAATGCAGACGTTCTTAACATCTGGTATTCCTTGTCGCTTAAGGTCTGAGATGGTGCAACTACGATACTGTCACCGGTATGTACACCAACCGGATCAATATTTTCCATATTACATACGGTAATGCAGTTTCCTGCGCTGTCACGCATTACCTCATACTCGATTTCCTTCCAGCCTGCGATACAACGTTCTACCAGAACCTGTCCTACTCTTGATAAACGTAAACCATTTTCAAGAATCTCCTCTAACTCAGCCTGATTATGAGCGATACCACCACCACTTCCGCCAAGTGTATACGCCGGACGAAGCACGACCGGATAACCGATGGTATTGGTAAATGCCACACCGTCCTCTACGTTTTCAACAACGAGAGAAGCCGCACAAGGCTCACCGATTTTTTCCATGGTATCCTTGAATTCCTGACGATCCTCAGCCTTTCTGATGGTAGCTGCTGTTGTACCAAGAAGCTTCACATTATGGCTGGCAAGGAATCCGCTTTCCTCTAATTCCATACCGAGATTCAAGCCTGCCTGACCTCCGAGTGTCGGCAAAATAGAATCCGGCTTTTCTTCCTCAATAATCTGCTCCAATACCTTAACGGTTAATGGCTCAATATATACCTTATCTGCAATATCTCTGTCTGTCATGATGGTAGCAGGATTAGAGTTTACAAGTACTACCTCAAGACCTTCTTCCTTCAGGGAACGACATGCCTGTGTTCCTGCATAGTCGAATTCCGCTGCCTGACCGATGACGATAGGACCGGAACCGATTACTAAAACTTTCTTTACGTTAGGATTCTTTGGCATTATTTCGTCACCTCCATCATTTTAATAAATCTGTCAAATAAATATCCGGAATCCTGTGGTCCGCAGCATGCCTCCGGATGGAACTGTACTGTAAAAATATTCTTACCTGTGTAAGCAAGACCTTCGTTAGTGCCGTCATTTACATTGATAAATGCAGGAGTTGCAACCTTTGGATCAAGCTTATCCATATCAACAACATATCCATGATTCTGGGAAGAAATATATACACGACCTGTTGCAAGATCTTTTACAGGATGATTACCGCCTCTGTGACCATACTTCATCTTGTAGGTATCTGCACCTGTTGCAAGTGCCATCAGCTGATGTCCTAAACAAATAGCAAAGATAGGAATATCCGTAGCATACAATTTCTTAATTTCTTCAATGATGCTTGTACATTCCTTTGGATCTCCCGGTCCGTTTGATAACATGATTCCGTCCGGTGCATCCGCAATGATTTCAGAAGCAGGAGTATTCGCCGGATATACCGTTACATCACAACCTCTGCTTTTTAAAGAATAGGCAATATTTTCTTTTGTTCCAAGGTCAAGAAGTGCTACCTTCTTACCCTTTCCGTTGAGTTCTTTTACAAGAGAAGGCTTCTTCTCACGAACACCGTTCTCAAATGCTTTCGCATCAAATCTTGCACTTCCGGATATTGCACCATTATCCTCAATGCCTTCGGAACCCTTTACTGCATATTTTTTATCGCAGGTAACTTTCTCAACTACCTTTCCAGTCGTATAGGCTTTCAATTTAGGAAGTATCTCTTCGAATACGTAATTCTCGTTTGTGGTAATCATACCATTCATCGTTCCCTTTTCACGAAGAATCTTCGTCAGGGCTCTTGTATCAATACCTGCAATTCCCGGTACACCATTCTCTTCAAGGAATTGCTGAATAGAGTAATCAGCTCTGAAGTTGCTGTAATTTCTTGATAATTCTCTTACGATAAATCCGTCCGGCCATGGCTTTCTTGATTCCATGTCATCCTTGCAGACACCATAATTACCAATCAGCGGATATGTCATACAAACAGCCTGTCCTGCATAGGAAGGATCTGTTAATACTTCAAGGTATCCAGCCATTGAGGTGTTGAACACAATTTCACTGATAACTTCTTTGTCCGCACCGATATGAGTACCCTCAAATACAGTGCCGTCTTCCAAAATTAAAAATGCCTTCATTTTACTACCTGTGCCTTTCTTGTAAACCAAATCGTTATAGTGCACGATTTTTCCGTGAAAGTGCCTTGTTTTCAAGACTTTCTCACGTGTCACTTACATAATCGACTAATTATAACACACGACTTTTTTCCATTCAAGATATTACTTTTAAGTAAAAGGAACGAAAAATAACTCCATTTATGGCATTTTATACCATAATGTGACGAAAGAGGGAGAACAAGAACTGTTCTCCCCCTTGAGTACGCTTGATTATAATGTCTGTAACTGAGCCAGCTGTTCGTCTGTTAACGAAAGTCTTGGCGAATTTGTTCCATTCGTATTACGGTTCTCTACGATTAAAACCATAGTACCCGGTTCCAATGTATGTGCATGCCAGACTCCCGCCTTGACATTATAGCACTTGTATGGCTCCATTTTCATAGCCTGCAGCTTATCAATTTCCTCTCCTGCTCCGCCTGTATACAGCGTGCAGCTTCCCTTAAGCAGTACAAAAACCTCATCACTCAGTAAATGCTTCTGCATAGAGTCAAACCCGGACATATCCGGCGTACCATCACAATTCAGCATCGCAACCCGCCATGTCTCATAGTCTATCACCGGTGCATAGCCCGGCGCATTATGCTCACTTACTTCAATATCCGTTCTTTCTTTTATATCTGTTTCCTGTGACATTCTGATAACCATGCCTCCCACTTATTCCTGTTTTCACTGTTATTGTTTTTTCTGTTTCCACTCCGCATAGGTAAGGATGTCCTGTGGTGCTTTTACATGTTCTCCGATGAACTTCTCCATCCAGATCATGTCATGCCATTCTCCGAACTTAAAGCCTGATTTATGAAAATGTGCAACCGTCTGATATCCCAGCTTCTCATGGAATCTTTCACTTTCCGGATGCGGATAGGCGATACAGGCACACATATTTAAGATTCCCTGCTGCCTTAAAATATGCTCCAGCTGCTCATATAACTGCTTCCCTATGCCTTCTCCATGTCTGCCTTCTCTGATATAAATAGAAGTCTCCACCGACCAATCATATGCCTTTCTGGTCTTAAATGCCGACGCATACGCATATCCCAGAATCAGACCATCCTCATCCACCGCCAGCAGATACGGATACTTTTTCAGGGTATTGGTTATCCGGCTTCTGAACTCTTCCTCTGACGGGACCTCATATTCAAAGGATATTGCTGTCTTCTCAACATACGGCTTGTAAATGGCGAGCAGTTCTTTTGCATCATCCGTGCATGCCTCTCGTATCGTCACCATACGGCACCTCCCAAAACTACTGCAGGTTTTTCATCTGCGCAAACAAATCTAAATCACTCTGTGTCAGCTTCATATTTGTGTTGTACTCTTTTCCGTCAGGGCTTATTACCTTAATCTCAATAATCGTTCCGTCTCCGATGGCCTCTTTTCCAACCGCCTGCACAAACGGCATAAACTTCGGATGGTTTCCTGTAAAAGTAGCCCATGAACTCTTTATTTTCATAACACTTGAAAAATCAAACATCGTACTCCTCCTGCAACTTTTACTAAATAAGATACACCCCTTTTTCCTCATCCATGCTCTTTTCCTGCATGGCTACTCTTGCTTCTTCTTCCTGATAACGGTTTATGTAGAAAGAATATTTCTTTTTGCTTTCAAACAATCCTTTTTTTACATCTCTTACCTTATCAACCTTAATCAGATAAGAAACCCCATGGTTCAGAAACGCTTTTTCTATCGTACTCTTTATTTCTTCATCATATGTCTCAACGAAAGCAATCTCACGTCCGCGATTTTTTTCCGTCATCATTATCACTTCCTTTATCACGTTCTATCTATAGTATAGACTGAATTTTCTGAAAAGTACAGTTGACATATTCACTAATTAATTTGTAGAAAAAACGGATTTCTTTTGTTAAACATTTGTTTTGAACGTCTTCACATGTAAAAGCAACCCCAAAACAGGCTCTCTCCTGTTTTGAGGTTGCTATGATTCTACTGCTTATTTAAAGTATGCCACACCGGATTCAAAGATCTTCAAATCCTGCTCGCCATAGATATTCATGGCAACGGCATCACCGCGACGCTCAACGTGAGCCATCTTACCAAGACATCTTCCGTCAGGAGAGGTGATACCTTCGATTGCAACATAAGAACCGTTTACATTCCATTCTTCATCCATAGAGATGTTGCCTTCAAAGTCAGCATACTGGGTTGCTACCTGTCCGTTAGCAAAGAGCTTGTCAATCCACTCCTTAGGAGCTACAAAACGTCCTTCCCCGTGAGAAGCAGGTGTTACATAGGTCTTACCAAGCTCTGCCTGCTGCAGCCAAGGAGACTTGTTGGAAACAACCTTAGTATAAACCATCTTAGAGATGTGACGGTTAATGGTGTTGAAGGTCAGAGTCGGAGAATCCTCCTTCTGTCCAACGATTTCACCGTAAGGCACAAGACCAAGCTTAATCAATGCCTGAAATCCGTTACAGATACCTAATGCAAGACCGTCTCTCTCATTTAAGAGCTTCATAACAGCTTCCTTCATCTTAGCATTCTGGAATGCTGTAGCGAAGAACTTCGCACTTCCGTCAGGTTCGTCACCGGCTGAGAATCCGCCCGGGAACATGATAATCTGCGCCTGGCTGATTGCCTTCTCGAACTCATCTACAGACTCTCTGATATCAGATGCTGTCATGTTGCGGAATACCTTTGTTACCACATTTGCGCCTGCGCGCTCGAATGCCTTTGTAGTATCGTATTCACAGTTTGTACCCGGGAATACCGGAATGAATACGGTTGGCTTTGCGACCTTATTCTTACATACATAAATATCAGATATATTGTAAAGCTTTGTCTCGATTGGATCTGTTGCCTTTACAGCCTTTGTAGGGAATACCTTCTCAAGCTTGCTTGTCC
>CAYLWP010000167.1:0-5784 GCA_964387365.1 uncultured Roseburia sp.
TGTAAAGGCACTTCCGAATAAGAATATTTTCTTTATCCCGGATCAGAATCTGGCTTACTATATTGCTGACCAGCTTCCGGAAAAGAACTTTATTTTTAATGACGGTTTTTGTCATGTTCACCATACGGTTGCGGTAGAGCAGATTCTTGAGGCGAAGAAAGCAAGACCTGAAGCGCTTGTTCTGGTACATCCGGAATGCAAGCCTGAGGTAACAGCAGTAGCTGATTATATAGGAAGTACCTCAGGAATTATCAACTTTGCAACAGGAAGCGATGCCAAGCAGTTTATCGTAGTAACGGAAATGGGCGTTTTATACGAGTTAAAGAAGCGCAATCCTGATAAGACTTTCTACACAGCAGGAACCATGCAGGTGTGTCCGAATATGAAAAAGATTAGCCTGGATAAGATTATTCATGTTCTGGAGGAAGAGGATTATGAGGTTATCATGGAACCTTCCTTGATGGAAGCTGCTCATAAACCAATGCTTCGTATGTTGGAACTGGCATCTCTATAATGTGTAATCCTTTTTTCGGACAGAAATAAGGAGATAGTGTGAACAATAGATTTTTCGCATACGAACATAGTTCGTTTTGCAAATATTGTGCCTGCGGCTCAAAAATTGCAGGTATCGGAAAGGCATGAAGACTATTATGGAAAGACAGTATGATGTAATCATAGTAGGCTGTGGCGTGGCCGGATGTTTTACGGCGTTACACCTGCCAAAGGACAAAAAAGTTCTGATGATTACAAAAAGTGATTTAGAGGAAAGTGATTCGTTTCTTGCACAGGGAGGAATCTGTGTATTAAAGAACGAGCAGGACTATGACAGCTTTTATGAGGATACCATGCATGCCGGTCATTATGAGAACAGACCGGAGTCTGTTGATATCATGATTCGTTCTTCCCGCGAGGTCATTAACGAGCTGATAGGCTTTGGGGTGGATTTCAATAAGGAAAACGGAGAGCTTGCCTACACAAGGGAAGGTGCGCACTCGACAAACAGAATCCTCTATCATGATGACATTACAGGCAGGGAGATTACATCAAAGCTGCTTGCTGAGGTAAAGACAAGAGAGAATATAACCATTATGACCCGTACGGCTATGGTAGATATCCTGTGCCGTGAGAATTGCTGTGATGGTGTTTTGGTGAAAACAAAGGACGGAGAGTTAGAGCCGGTTTTTGCACAGCATGTTATGTGGGCTTGCGGAGGAATTGGCGGAGTCTATCAGAACTCTACTAATTTTCCGCATTTAACAGGAGATGCACTGGCACTGTCCCTGCGTCATAACATTCGTTTACAGGATGTGGATTATGTGCAGATTCATCCGACCACTCTGTATTCCGAGAAAAAGGAACGTCGCTTTTTGATTTCCGAGTCTGTACGTGGTGAGGGAGCACATTTATATGATAAAAACGGCAATCGGTTTGCCGATGAGCTGTTGCCCAGAGATTTGCTCACACAGGAAATCCGTAAGCAAATGGAGAAGGATGGGACGGATTATGTCTGGCTATCCATGCTTCCTATTAAGGATATCGATATTACGGAACGTTTTCCTAACATTTATCGCAAGTGCTTAGAGGAAGGCTACGATGTAACAAAGGAATGGATACCGGTTGTTCCGGCACAGCACTATTTTATGGGTGGAGTGTACGTTGACAGAAACAGTCATACTACCATGAAGCATTTGTACGCTTCCGGAGAAACCTGTTGTAACGGGGTACATGGAAAGAACAGACTGGCAAGCAATTCTTTGCTCGAGAGTCTGGTATTTGCAAAAAATGCCGCATTCCATATGACAGAAGTAGATGAGGCGGATAAAAGGAATCTGCATCCGGCACGTTTTACAGAGTATTTATCTATGACAATTAAAGAGCTGGCCGAGGTTTATCAGCTCTCTGTTGAGGAATATGACAATCTGGACGAATTTCACAACAGAAACAAGGAAATTGTTTGGGAAGAGATTCGAAGATCGGCAGCAGAGCGAAACACGCATAAGGAATAAAGCACACTATATATAGTGGAAAGGTATGGTTATGAATATGAATTCAATTACAACAAAGTTAAATGTAGATAATCTGATTATGATGGCATTACAGGAGGATATTTCCAGTGAGGATGTAACCACAAATGCGGTTATGAGAGAGGCTAAAAAGGGTAAGGTAGACTTAATCTGTAAGCAGGACGGTGTGATTGCAGGACTTCCTGTTTTTCAGAGAGTGTTTGAGCTTTTAGATGAGACAACAGAAGTAAAAATGTACTTCAAGGATGGCGATGAGGTGAAAAACGGCGATTTACTTGCAGAGGTTGTAGGTGACATCCGTGTATTGTTGTCAGGTGAAAGAACAGCGTTAAATTATTTACAGAGAATGAGCGGAATAGCTACCTATACCAGAAGCGTTGCAAAGCTCTTAGAGGGAAGCAAAACAAAGCTTTTAGACACCCGTAAAACAACGCCGAATATGCGTATTTTTGAGAAGTATGCCGTAAAGGCAGGCGGTGGCTATAATCATCGTTATAATCTTTCCGACGGTATTTTAATCAAGGATAACCATATCGGAGCTGCAGGCGGTGTAGCCAATGCGGTAAAGCTTGCAAAGGAGTATGCTCCGTTTGTTCGTAAAATTGAGGTAGAGGTAGAAAATTTAGAGATGTTACAGGAGGCGCTGGATGCGGGTGCCGATATCATTATGCTCGACAATATGTCTCATGAGGAGATGAAGAAGGCAGTAGAAATGGTGGCAGGCAAGGCTGAAACAGAGTGCTCCGGTAATATTACCAAAGAAAATATTGCAAAGATTATTGATATCGGAGTAGATTATGTTTCCAGTGGTGCGTTGACACATTCTGCACCTATTCTTGATGTGTCTTTAAAGAATCTGCACAGTATTGAATAGGAGGCGTGACACTATTCATGACAGGTGAAGAAAGAAGAAATGAATTGCTGAATACGATTCGTGAAGCGGATGCACCTATTTCAGGAGCGGCTCTCGCAAAAAAATATCAGGTAAGCCGTCAGGTTATCGTACAGGATATGGCATTGCTTCGTGCTGCACATCATGAAATATATGCAACACCAAGAGGATATGTATTCCTTCCTTCACAACCGGAACATCAGGAGAATGTACAGACACAGGAGCATGCAGAGACAACGGTCCATGTCAGGGAGTACAGAGTATCGCATACAGATGAACAGATAGAAGACGAGCTGAATACCATCGTTGATATGGGAGGAAAGGTCATAGATGTGATTGTAAAGCATGAGGTATACGGTACCATTCGTGCTGACCTTCCGCTACAATGCAGACGACATGTGCAGGAATTCCTGGAAGAAATTAGAACCGGAAGATCAAAACCGCTCAAGAATCTGGCACCGGGAGCTGTTCATTATCATAATGTAGAGGCAGACAGTGAAAAAACATTGGATTTAATTGAACAGGAATTAGAGAAAAAAGGGTATTTGGTGTAAATCAGAACATAGGTTGCAAATGCCGGAAAAACAAGAGTTTTGGACGATGTTAACTTGCGTTGCTTGTGGCAATGATATGTTTTTTCGTAGAATAAAGCTATCAAAGAGCAAGGAGGAACAACATGTTCAAGGATAATTTAAAAACCATTAGAAAAGAAAAAGGATTCTCGCAGGAGCAATTGGCAGTCAGATTAAATGTAGTTCGCCAGACAGTTTCTAAATGGGAGAAGGGACTTTCTGTACCGGATGCTGAGAGGTTAATTGAGATTGCTGATATTTTAAATGTAGAAGTAAGAGATTTGCTTGGAAAAAAAATAGAAGTAAAAGAATCAGAACAGCAAATAGATGTAGTAGCATCTGAGTTGGCAAAGTTGAAGGAATTGTTAGTTATCTATGGTGAAAAAGCAGGTCGGATGAAAAAGAAAGTCGTGCATGCGGCAGGAATTATTCTGTTAATTATTATTTTTATTGCAATCTACGACTCTTGGACGGAAATGTTTCATGAGTTTGGCAGAAATCTATATCATATGATTAACGGCTAGTATAGCGATTTATTAATAACTGGACTTTTTGCGCTGAATAATTAATTTCGTTTCGTAAGCATGATTCAGATGGAGAAAAGAATAGGAATTTGCATAATTAAATGTTTTTGACAAAAAAGAAGATAATGGTTATAATAAACGTAAAGAAAGCACCGACAAACGGTTGCTCTCAACAATAGTTATGTAGTTAAAAAATAACCGTCAAACTTTTGCTAGGAGTGGACGGTTATTTTTTATTTGTCAATTCTATAATCAATGCTATCAGTGCCACAAGGAATAATCCGATTTGCACAAGCACGTCATAAGTAACGTACAAATATCTCTCTCCTTTGTCAAATTTCCCATAAACAACACTCCTTTCATGGGAGTTCTGCAAGAAACTTGCGCAAAAGAACAACCGTCTGCCGCTGTGGTGCTTTCCATGAAAAAGATTATAGCAAAAGCAAATAATTATGACAATAGTAAATGGATTAAAACTGATACCCTGTAAAAATGCCGTAAAATCAACAAAAAAAGCACCGTCCCCGATGCCTATTATCATCAAAAACAGTGCTTTAGTGGACCGCCAGGGGCTCGAACCCTGGACACCCTGATTAAGAGAAAGTATGTCTAAATGTATATTGAAATTGAAACTGTCATATGCTATAATGAGCCTAGGCAAAAGGATATCAGTTGTCATGTAGGCAACAAAGCGAAAACCCCAGAAGTTGCAGCTTCTGGGGTTTTCTTTTAATCATTATTGCAGTTGATCAGACTGAGGTTTATTACCGTTTTCCTTACTGTCAAGCCATTTGCAAATATAGTAGGCAACTATCTTTGCCATAACAGAGGAGATAAAGGATATCAGCAATGTCATGTAAGCACCCCCTTCCTGTTACCAGTATCGGGGCGATAACTTATATATCATACGTCTTAACTCGAATTATGTCAATTATGATAAAAAGCACATGCGACCAGCATGTGCTTTTTATCATTCTCCTGCGCATTGATTAGGAGAAATGAATGTTTTAAGTTTGCAGCTTTATTATAACTCTTCTGACTAATTAAGTCAATGATATACGAAAAGCGGCGCCGTTTCGCAGGCGCCGCTATCTATGATGATTGTTAATATTGTTGATATGCTTATCTATTGTGTCATGACTAATTTGTGTATATCTATATAGTCTGTTATATATATCGTCTATATCGTTTTGGGATAATATATTAGGTTTCTGCATTAATATGTTATTTACGGTAGAGTATACGTTAGAGAGTTTTATAACTGGAGTATAAGGATTAGTTATATTTACATTTTTAAATTCACAATTATTGGAAAATACAACGACAGAGTAAATGGGAACAGGTCTATATAGTAATTGGTTTAGGTATCGGATATGCAGACTGTTTTGATGTATTGGATTCATGAATTGTGTTTTTTTTGATCTGCCGCGTCCTACAGGAAGTACTTGTGTCCAGTAATGTGATTGTTCATCTCCGAAAATCCAACCATTATAATTCTTATTTTCAAATACAAAAATTCCGGCGTTAGTAATCAGTATAACATCTATCTCGGTGGTTTGGTTTCGCTTTTTTGGAATATAACAGTTTCTCAATATTTTGGCTCCGCGGCTTTCGAAATAACGAAGATTATTACAAAGCAGAGTTTCGCCGTAAGCTCCTTTGATACTTGCTTTGGAAGGATATGGTATATATGTGTTTGTGCTTGGTTGAGGTTGTTTATATGTAGTTTTGTTGTTCTGACTGTTATTGCGAGTAGCTATACTGTATATAAT
>CAYLWP010000168.1:0-5752 GCA_964387365.1 uncultured Roseburia sp.
GCAATAATGGCTACGTTTCTGACGTCTTCTCTTTTTTGTTTCATACGAACCTCCATTTATTCATACAACATAGATAACATTTCAAACTTTTTCAGTATAGCACTTGGGCGTGTGTTTTGCAATGATGCAGATAAAAGGAGTCGGGCTTAAAAATGTAGAAATTTGGCGTAAAAATGCGGGAAAAGTAGGAAAAATAACGAAAAGCACTAATTGGCACGAACAGTTCTTTGGAAAAAAACGGGAATACAGGAATAAGTTTCCCGGAAAAGAATATAAATGATAGTACATACTAGAAAAAATTCTTAGTTATGCATAAGAAGGGAGAACATATTATGACAGATAAGGTTATTGAAAACAATCAGGTGACAGTAATGGGAGAAATCGTAAGCGATTTTACCTATAGCCATGAAATATTTGGCGAGGGCTTTTATATGGTAGATATCCGGGTGGCAAGGCTTTCCGAATCCATGGATATCATTCCGGTTATGGTTTCTGAGCGGCTGATTGATGTAACAGAGGACTATAAGGGATATATGGTGGTAATCAACGGACAGTTCCGCTCCTACAACAGACATGAGGAGAAAAGAAATAAGCTGGTGTTATCTGTATTCGCAAGAGAGATTGAGTTCGTGGAAGAGATTGGCGACAGCATCAAGACCAATCAGATATTCCTGGACGGTTATATCTGTAAGGAGCCGGTTTATCGGAAAACGCCGCTGGGAAGAGAGATTGCAGACCTGCTTTTAGCTGTGAACAGACCATACGGGAAATCTGACTACATTCCCTGTATCTGCTGGGGAAGAAATGCAAGATATGCCTCCGGCTTTGAAGTAGGGGAAAGATGTCTGGTGTGGGGACGTATCCAGTCCAGAGAATATATGAAGAAAATAACGGAAGAGGATCTGGAAAAGAGAATTGCATATGAGGTATCCGTCAGCAAGCTTGAGATTCCGGAAGAAAACATATAAGTTGCACAATAAATAACTCTGTGCTATTATGATTGCGTATGTTGTTGCATAAATAGCAATGCAAATGATATGCAGATTTGTTTTTGCGAATCTGCGGACTTTGGAAAGGCAAGGGCATAAGGATGGAAAAGGGAGTAGTACAGATATATAGCGGAGAAGGACACGGCAAGTCAGCCGCAGCACTCGGAAGAGCTGTTCAGGTTGCCTGCAGTGGCGGAAATGTTGTTATTATTAATTTCCTGAAGGGAACCCGTAACGAAGAATTTCTGAAGCGTTTGGAGCCGGAGATTAAGATTTTCCGTTTTGAGAAGAGCGAGGAAGAGTTTTCCCAGCTTTCAGAGGAGAGACAGCAGGAAGAGATTCACAATATCAAGAATGGTCTGAACTTTGCAAAAAAGGTTCTTACCACGGGAGAATGCAGTCTTTTGATTCTTGATGAGGTGTTAGGTCTGATTGATAATGGAATCATTTCCGTAGAGGATTTGCAGAATATCGTGGCTGCCAAGTCAGAGGATGTCAGCATTATCCTGACAGGAATCCATATGAATGACAAGGTGTGTGCGCTTGCGGATGAAATTTCCAAGATTGAAGCAATGAATTATAAAGTGTTTTAAATAATATAGCATTATGCTTGACATAAGAGTAGGCATAGTGCTATCATTAGTTGACATCTTGAATAAGGAAAGATAGAGGTCGCGTTTTTTATCAGTATCTTTTATGAGGTGGTAGGCACCGATGATGAGAAGAGAAAGGCAAAGACGCCGAAAGAGAAGACTTCCTACAGGTCTTTGTCTTGGGCATACAGTTAAGAGCTGTATGACTGTCATCGTCAGATGGGGAGCTATCAGATTTTGCATTAGGATATGCGATTGTATGCCGACCATTTGAACAGGTCGGTTTTTTTATGCGCAGGCTGGAGCAGGAGAAAGGTTACGAAGGCGAAGCTTCAACGGCGCGGAATGTGTCATAGCAAGGAGGAAAATATTATGGCAATTTTTACAGGTGCAGGTGTTGCGATTGTTACACCGATGAAGGAAAACGGAGATGTTAATTACGAAGCATTCGCGAAGTTAATTGAGTTCCAGATTGAGAACGGTACGGACGCTATCATCGTATGCGGTACAACAGGTGAGGCTTCTACTTTGAGCCATGAGGAGCATTTGGACGTAATTAAGTATTGTGTGGAGAAGGTTGCAGGAAGAGTTCCGGTTATCGCAGGAACAGGTTCTAACAGCACAGAGACTGCAATTTATTTATCACAGGAGGCTGAAAAGTCAGGCGTAGACGGACTTCTGCTCGTAACTCCTTATTATAACAAGGCTACACAGAATGGTCTGTATGAGCACTTTAAGATAATTGCTGATTCAGTTAAGATTCCTGTTATTTTATATAATGTACCGGGTAGAACAGGCTGCAATATCGCTCCAGAAACAGTAGTACGTCTTTGCAAGGATGTTGAGAACATCGTTGGTGTAAAGGAAGCAAGCGGAAATATTTCACAGGTTGCAAAGCTGATGTCTCTTGCAGGCGGCAGTGTTGACTTATATTCCGGAAATGATGACCAGATTGTACCTATCCTGTCACTCGGCGGAAAGGGTGTTATCTCTGTTCTTTCCAATGTTGCACCACAGCAGACACATGATATCTGTGAATATTATTTCAAGGGCGAGGTAGCAAAGAGCGCAGAGAAGCAGTTAAGAGCAATTGAGCTTTGTGATGCTTTATTCTGTGAGGTTAACCCGATTCCTGTTAAGAAGGCAGTGAACCTGATTGGTCTTGAGGCAGGTCCTCTCAGAAGACCTCTTACGGAGATGGAGCCTGCAAATGCAGCAAAGCTTGAGAAGGCTATGAAGACTTACGGTATTTTATAAAAGCTTTTTAGGAGGTACAGTTATGATTAAGGTTATTATGCATGGCTGCAATGGTAAGATGGGGCAGCTCATCTCAAATATTATCGCTGAGGATGCTGAAGTGGAGCTGGTTGCAGGCGTAGATGCATCCAATCATATTCAGAATCCGTATCCGGTATTTTCCAATATCAGCGAATGTGATGTGGAAGCGGATGTAGTGATTGATTTCTGTGCGGCGGTAGCAGTGGACGGATTGCTTGCTTACTGTGTTGAGAAGCAGGTTCCTTGTGTACTGTGTACCACAGGTTTATCCGAGGCACAGCTGGCAGCAGTGGAAGAGGCGTCTAAGAAGGTTGCTATTTTAAAGTCAGCAAATATGTCTCTGGGTGTGAATACACTTTTAAAGCTGCTTAAGGATGCGGCAGCAGTGCTTGCACCGGCAGGATTTGATATTGAAATCGTAGAGAAGCATCATAATCAGAAGGTAGATGCACCAAGCGGAACAGCGCTTGCGCTTGCAGATTCCATCAATGAAGAATTTGATAATTCCTATGAGTATGTATATGACAGAAGTCAGGTTCGTGAGAAGCGTGGTAGCAAGGAAATCGGTATCAGTGCGGTAAGAGGCGGTACTATCGTTGGTGACCATGATGTTATTTTTGCAGGCATCGATGAAGTGATTACCTTCTCTCACAGAGCATATTCAAAGGCTGTATTCGGTAAGGGTGCTGTTCAGGCGGCAAAGTTCCTTGCAGGTAAGCCGGCAGGAAGATATGAAATGAGCGATGTAATCGGATAAAAAACAGAACGCCATCAGCATATACTGGTGGCGTTTTCGATAGGAGAAAAAGTATGGAATTTCGACCATGTATAGATATTCATAACGGACAGGTCAAGCAGATTGTCGGAGGTTCACTGACTGATAAGGACGACCGGGCAAAGGAAAACTTTGTTGCCACGCATGATGCGGACTACTATGCAAAGCTGTATCAGGAAAAAGGCATTACGGGTGGTCATATTATCCTGTTGAATCCTGTAACCAGTGAATATTACGAGGCAACGAAGCAGCAGGCATTGAAGGCACTTCGTGCTTATCCGGGTGGTATGCAGATTGGCGGCGGTGTGAATGATACCAATGCGAAGGAATATCTGGATGCGGGGGCTTCTCATGTGATTGTAACCTCCTTTGTTTTCAAGGATGGAAGGATTAACCTGGAGAATCTGAAAAAGCTGCATGATGTGGTAGGTAAGGAGCATCTGGTGCTGGACTTAAGCTGTCGTTATCGGGATGACGCTTACTATATCGTAACGGACCGCTGGCAGAAGTTTACGGATGAGAAGGTGGAGGAAAAAACACTGGATATGCTGATGAACTATTGTGATGAGTTTCTGATTCATGCTGTGGACGTGGAAGGAAAGGCACAGGGAATTGAGGGACGTCTGGTAGAGCAGTTAGGAAAGTGGAATAAGCTTCCGATTACCTATGCGGGCGGTGTTCATTCCTATGAAGATATTGATGAACTGAAGAAGCTTGGAAACGGTAGGATTCATGTGACAATCGGAAGTGCCCTGGATATTTTTGGAGGGAAGCTTGCGTTTGATACGGTTATGAAGAGAATCGCAGAATAGAAAAGAAGCTGTGTCGTAATGACACAGCTTCTTTAATTCCCCTCATAGTACATCTTAATCCCGTAAAACAATAGCTGATTTCTATTTTAATATAAAGAAAGGCACATCGAAACTAGATTAAATGAGCTATAAGTAGAACTTATAACTTGGTTACGTTAACTGCCTGAGGCCCTTTTTCTCCGTTAACTACTTCAAATTCTACATTAGCACCTTCGTCTAATGACTTGAAGCCTTCCATAAGAAGTCCTGAATAATGTACGAATACATCATTTCCTGCTTCGTCAGAGATAAAGCCGTAACCCTTCTGGTTGTTGAACCACTTTACTGTACCTTTGTTCATTTTGCTACCTCCAAAATAAATATAAATATTGTGTCTACCACAACACATATAGAATAACATAGAGTATCAGAAAAGTAAAGCAATTATGTCAACTTTTCTAACTTTTCTAATCAACATCAACAACCTGTTACATTTCATTGTTACATTTCATTTAAGAAAACGTTGTGCAATTATTACATTTTGTGGTACAATGACACTATATGGTTTATATTGGAAGAACAGAGGGAGGTTATTGGGTTGGATCTATGGAAGAAGCTTGATAAGAAAAAAGTCATTCCGATTGCGGTAATCGGAGTATTATTTCTGGTATTGGTCATTTATTGTCTTTCTTTATTGGGACAGGTGAATTCGATAAGGAATGAGAATCTGCAATTGACTATACAGCTGGGTGCAGTAACACAGGAGCGAGACATACTGCAAAGTGTGAATGCGGAGTTGCAGGATAAGGTTGCGATTCTTAGCGATACGGTCAACAATAAGGTGAAGGAAGAGGAAGAACGCGAAGCAGAGATTGCAAGGGTATATTTGCCGACAGGCTTTCCGCTTCGGGGAACGGCAACCTATAATGAGGAAAAAACAAGGCTTGATTACAGAGAAATTGCCGAGTTTGTGGCTGAGCCGGGAACAAGCATTATTGCTACGGCAGAGGGGACCGTTTCGGCTGTTGAGAAGGATAAGGACTACGGCTATTGCGTTAAGGTGGATCATGGAAACGGGTATGTTTCCATTTACAGAAACGGTGCGAAGCCTAAGGTAGAGGTAGGCGACACAGTTACAACAGAAACAGAGCTGTTTGTAATCGACCGAGGACATGAAGCGCTCGGTTATCAGATTACGGAGAATAATCAGTATATTGATCCGTTATTATTGATGGAGATTTACGGATAAAACCGAATAAGCAGGTGTATATAAAAAAGGGGCTGTGAAAAAAGCACTCCGCACAAAAGCAGTCCCTAGCTAATAAT
>CAYLWP010000169.1:0-5708 GCA_964387365.1 uncultured Roseburia sp.
TAGTTGCGGGATTTTATTTGCCGAATTCTGCTGGATTTAGTTTACCATTTACATTATGATACAACATCATATTTAGCTTGGTTCAATGTGCCATAGATACGATGATAAAGCAACATATTTTTCAATGGGACGCGCTCTATCCTGATG
Source organism: uncultured Roseburia sp. (assembly GCA_964387365.1). Lineage (GTDB taxonomy): Bacteria > Bacillota > Clostridia > Lachnospirales > Lachnospiraceae > COE1. The sequence continues at coordinate 148 of CAYLWP010000169.1, forward strand.
AAGAGATTTTGCGAGAGGATATCTGTAAAAAACAATTGTATGTTGGAGTTATTGATGGACAGATTGCAGTCATATATGTCTTAAACCGGGAATGTGATGAAGAATATCAAAATGGTAAATGGAAGCATGAAGAACAAGACTTTTATGTGATACATAGACTGTGTGTAAACCCTTTTTTCCAAAAACGAGGCGTTGGTCGCATGACGATGCAGCATATCGAAAAGGAAGTATTATTAAAGGGCGTGCAGGCAATCAGATTAGATGCATTTACAGAAAATCCATTTGCGTTAAGGCTATATCACTATTTGGGGTATCATGAAGTGGGATATGTTGAGTGGCGTAAAGGCAGGTTCGGTTTGATGGAAAAGTACTTGGAGAAGGAATGAAAATACAGGAGTGCAGAATAAACTTTTGTAATCCGAATGTGAGGGAGGAGAGCTTATATGTTTGATATTTGGATAGGAGAACAGAATTTGACGATACTTATGATAATGTTCTCAGCTATTGTCGTTTTGCCTGTTCAACTGTTGTTTTGCTTTAAGGGAAAGACAAGAGCTGTCCGTTTCATACCTATTATCCTATTTTCGGTATTACTGATAGCTGCTATTATCATGTATTTCATGGCTAGTGGCTGGAATGGATTGTTTTATATTGTTGGAGCAATTTATGCAGTATTTATGCTGATTGTGTGTGGAATTGGCTGGGGAATCCGGGCAATTGTGAATATGATAAAAAATAGACTAACTATTAAAAGTCAAGTCTAAAAATGAATTTTTCAAATGAATTGCAGAAATGCATTTCAGATAAAATTGTACTTTAAAAACTGCATGACAAATAGAGTGTCGCTATCGGCACTCATAAAAAGGGTGTTTACAGAAAAAATTATGATGTTTTGATATATGCGTGTCCAGATTTTTCAAGTGCGTAAATTACACGCACAAGTTTCTTTGTAGCGTGAGATAATGCAACATTGTAATGCTTTCCTTCAGCACGTTTCTTTGCTAAGTAAGCCACAAAGGATGCATCCCATTGACAGACGTATTTGGTTGCATTGTAAAGCGCGTATCGCAGATATCGTGAACCACGTTTTTCCATGTGGGAATAACAGTTGTCGAGTTGTCCTGATTGATATGTAGAAGGGGACATGCCAGCAAAAGCAAGTATTTTATCGGGAGAATCAAAACTGCTAAAATCGCCGATTTCCGCAATAATCATTGCGCCCATACGATAGTTAATACCTGGAATAGTAAGAATTGGGGAATTGATTTCATCCATAATTAATCTAATTTCATTTTCAATTTCTTCAATCTCGGTATCCAGTTCACGGATAAGCTTGATAGTGTGCTTCAACTCCAAGGATTTTGCAGGCATATGAGAGCCAATAGAGGCTCTGGCAGCCTCACGAAACATGATGGCTGTATCTTTACCATATCTGCCTTTGGAACTTTCAGAAAGCAAGTTTGTGAGCCTTGTAAGATGTGCGGATGCAATAGCAGCAGCACTTGGAAATTCAGAAAGTAAAGCATAAGCAGATACCATATGAAGTGATGGAACTAGCTTTTCTAATTGCTGCCGGATTCATTCCTGTTGACAGTGTATGTATTTATGATATGGAATCTGATACGCTGTTATGGGAGGACATGGGGTATTATACACATGCATCCTCGTGGTCGCCGTCCGGTAAATATCTTGCATTGGCTCGTTCAGCACGAACCTGGAGCTCTGTTACCATTATTGAGACAAGCAGCTGGACAAGCTGGGAAGTGACCTTGCCTGATGGAAGTAACATACTGGAGTATACTTTTCTTCCAGATGATGAGCCATGGGGAGAAAGGTTGGATGAAAGTACGTTGAGGCTGATTGTTGGTCGTGGCGAAGAGACTGACGGACATCCGCAGCGGGTATATCACTGTTCCGTTACTATGGAAAATGGGCAATTGTCCGGAATAACGACAGAAGAATAGAGTCAAGCTACGGCTCCCGTAGCTTGACTGCATTGGCAGCGCTGCGTCGTCTGTTGTCTTCAATCGCAGCGTAGTGCTTTTTGGTGGTGTTGACATCTTTGTGTCCGAGTACATCTGCAACGAGATAGATATCGCCTGTTTCACGGTAAAGGGATGTGCCGTAGGTACTTCTAAGCTTGTGCGGTGTGATTTTTTTCAGGCTTGTAACAAGAGAAGAATATTTTTTAACGAGCTTCTCGACGGCACGTACAGAGATACGCTTATTCTGCATGGAGAGGAATAGCGCTTCCTCATGTCCCTCGGCAGGAATGATGTGATGTCTCTGCTCCAGATAATCACTTAATGCGGTTGCAACCTCGTCGCCAAAGTAAACAACGGCTTCATAACCGCCCTTGCGGCGTATCTTGATTCCGTTGTTTTTGCAGTCGATGTCTTTAAGGTCGATGCCGACACATTCAGACACACGCATTCCTGTTCCGAGCAGGAGTGTAAGCAGTGCCACATCACGAATCTTTGTTTTTTCGTGGTAGTGTAGCTGCTGTTTTGACAGCTTTTCACCGGATTCCACGGTATCGAGCAGAATGGCAACCTCATCGGCATCCAGCCTTACAATTTCCTTCTGATGCAGCTTGGGCATAGGAACAAGAGCTGCGGGATTTTTCTCAATCAGCTCATTACGGTAGAAGTAGTTGTAAAAGCTTCGTAAGGACGCTAATTTTCTTGATTTTCCGCGTTCATCATTCATATATTCCTTGCCGTCTTTGATGTAGTAGGAGCAGTATTCGAGATATTCCTCAATATCAAGTCTTGTTATCTGGTCGAGTATGGATAACGGATATTCCTCGATTTTCATCTTTTTAAAAACAGGATTTTTCTCATGCAGGTATTCAAAAAACACGCGCAGGTCATATGCATAGGCAATTCTTGTTCGTGAGGAGGTATATTCCTGCATTCCCCTGAAATATTGGGCGCAGAAAGGTGGAAGTGTTTCCAGCAGCTCCCTTAGATGTAAAATATTCTTTTTATTCTGTTCCTCATGATAGTTTGAATTATTTTCCAATGTAATTTTCCCATCCTTTCAAATCGCTTCGTAAAATGGCAGTGAACATTCTTTCCTTTACACCGGGATTTTCGCGGTTTAACTGAGCGAGTAACTGTGTTATATATTCACGTTTGGTGTTCCCGTCAGCAGGGCAGGGACTTTTTACAACAGGAACTTGATATTTATTTACAAAGCCAATGACATCGACTTCATTGACATACATCAATGGTCGTATAACTGTCAGATCCATTCTGTCCAGATAAGTTACAGGCGAAAACGTGTGGAAACGTCCCTCGAAAATCAGCGACATAAGCATGGTAACCACAACATCATCCTTATGATGGGCATAAGCAATCTTATTACAGCCTAAAGATTTCATTGCTTCGTTTAAGGCACCCTTACGCATCTTAGCGCAGAGCGCACAGGGATTATCTTCCTTTCTGTCCTCAAAAACAATCTTGGCGATATCTGTTTTTACCACTTTATAAGGAACCTGCAGCTCCTCACAAAGCTCAATTATTTTGTCCAGATTCAGATTCTTGAATCCGAGATCTACGGTTACTGCGTATAATTCGAACTTTTTTGGATAAAATCTTCTTAGACCGTTTAATGCATGCAGGAGTGCGAGACTGTCCTTGCCGCCCGATATACCGACAGCGATTTTATCTCCTTCCTCTATCATCTGAAAATCATCAATTGCTCTTCTTACATAACTCATTAGCTGTTGCAGCTTCATTTTTCGACTCAAACCTTTCTAAAATTACTTTTTTTTACAATGTAATAATGTTATACTATAGATATCCTTTGAACGGATATTTTTTCAAATCTATTATATATCAAAATGAGCTACATTCCAATAAGATAGGAGAGTACAATTATTTTATGAAAAGAAACAAAAACCATCTCAAATGGGGAATTACCGCATTTCTTGTAATTCTCGCAAGCCTTATTTCATACTATGCCATATTTCATCTTGATAGTTTAACGGGAATATTTAATCAGATTATAGTTATTTTAATGCCGGTAATTGATGGATTAATTATCGCTTATTTGCTGACCCCGCTTTTAAACGTATTGGAGAGAAGGATAACAAAGCCATTATTTAAGCTGTTGCCTTTTGAGGTGAAGTGGAAGACTAAGAGAATGTTTTCCATTTTGATTACCTTTGCCATTACGTTTTTTGCATTCTATGTATTTTTTGCCATGATAATTCCGCAGATTACAACCAGTATCAGAACGATTATTGAGCAGTTCCCAAGCTATATTAATACGTTGACTGTATGGATTAATAAGATTTTTAGCGATAATCCTAACATCGGACCGTTTGTCAATGATTTATTAAGCAGGTATTCCATTAACATTGGTGAGTTTGTTAACTCCAAGGTGATTCCACAGATCAATACGATTATCAGAACGGTTTCCGTTAGTGTGTATTCTGCTTTCAAGGAAATCTGGAATCTGATTATCGGTTTCATTATTTCCATCTATCTGCTTGGCAGCAAGGAACGTTTTGCTGCGCAGGCAAAAAAAATCGTTTATGCATTTTTCTCTTTAGATACTTCGAACCGTTTTATCAGCAATGTGCGATTTGCCAATAAAACCTTCGGTGGTTTCTTCGTGGGAAAGATTATAGATTCGATTATTATCGGTATTCTGTGCTTTATCTGTACAAGCCTGATGGGCACGCCGTTTAACGTGTTAATCAGTGTAATTGTCGGTGTGACAAATGTCATTCCGTTTTTCGGACCGTTTTTGGGCGCCATTCCGTCAACCTTGCTTGTATTGTTCATTGACCCGTTGCAGGCGCTGTACTTTGTGATTTTTGTATTTCTTCTTCAACAGGTCGATGGTAATATTATCGGACCCAAGATTTTGGGAAGTTCTACGGGACTTTCAAGCTTCTGGGTTATTTTCTCGATTACGTTATTCGGCGGCATTTGGGGAATTCTTGGTATGGTTGTCGGTGTACCGATTTTTGCAGTGATATTTGCTTCCATCAAGTCTTTAACCGAGTCAAGACTGAAGCTGAAGGAGCTGCCGGCTGAGACTGCGAAGTATCTGCAATTGCTTTATATCAAGCCTGAGGAGTTGGAGATGGTTAATTTTTCCGAGGAGGATGAGAAACCGTTTTCGCAGATTACAGAGATTCAGTTAAAAGTAAAAAACGTAAAGCATGCAAACAGTTCTAAGATAAAGGGAGCTGCGAAAAACAGCAAGGAAGAACAAAAAGAGAATGCTCAGGATAATGAGTGAAGATAATAAAGAATAAAAGTGTTTCATCTTATCAATGATAAAAGTATTCTGATTTTTACAATTAGTAATTACAGAATACTTTTTTTATTGTCATTCGTGACTTAATAAAATGTTAAATAATATGTAAAGAAACTTGATGAGATTTAATATGTGATGCATTTGTCAGAAAAGTATTTGACAAAAAATTATATCACACAACTTTTCTGTTTTCTTGATTATATTTGATGTTATAACATATAATAAACATAAAAGTATACAAAAATGAATAATATGTGACTACATATATATGTAATGTTTCATAT
>CAYLWP010000170.1:0-5678 GCA_964387365.1 uncultured Roseburia sp.
TTAAGGAAGCAGCTCCTAAGGCAGAAGCTGATGATATCAAGGCTAAGCTTGAAGCTGAAGGTGCTAAGGTTACTCTTAAGTAATTTAAGCCGATTTTTTAGGGACCGGAATTTTATTCCGGTCCTTTTTGGTTTGTGCGCGAATAACGATGACACGCAATGCGACCGAGTGAACTATGTTCACGAGGTGCTCATTCGTATACATTATCAAAAAGCTGAAAAAGTTAAAATTTTGATTGACGAATGTAAACACTTGTGTTAATATGTAGTGTGCGCTATTGTGATGAATTGTGCTCATTTTGTGCCCAAATGGCGTAAATGTAAATAGATTATATCATGAAGAACGGGGTGAAATGTCATGGAAAAGAACAGAATACGTCCAGTTACCGCCGGTAAGACGATGCGTATGAGCTATTCAAGACAAAAAGAGGTTTTGGAAATGCCTAACCTGATAGAGGTACAGAAGGCTTCTTATCAATGGTTCCTTGATGAGGGATTACAGGAAGCACTTGATGATATCTCTCCAATTACCGATTATAGTGGACGTTTAAGTCTGGAATTTGTTGATTACGTTTTAGCAGAGAACGAAATCAAACACACGATTGAAGAGTGTAAAGAAAGAGATTTAACTTATGAAGCCCCCTTAAAGATCAAAGTTCGTCTTCATAACAAGGAAAAAGAAGAAATTAGTGAACATGAGATTTTTATGGGTAATTTCCCATTGATGACTGAAACTGGTACCTTCGTTATTAACGGTGCTGAGCGAGTTATCGTTAGCCAGTTGGTACGTTCACCTGGTATCTATTATGGTATTACACATGATAAGATTGGTAAGAGACTGTTCTCTTGTACAGTTATTCCTAATCGTGGTGCATGGTTGGAGTATGAAACAGATTCCAATGATGTTTTTTATGTGCGTGTAGATAGAACAAGAAAGGTGCCGATTACTGTATTTATCAGAGCTCTCGGTGTTGGTACCAATGAAGAAATTCTTGAATTATTTGGTGATGAACCGAAGATTCATGCAAGCTTCACAAAGGATACTTCAGAAAATTATCAGGAAGGTTTAAAGGAATTATACAGCAAGATTCGTCCGGGTGAACCTTTCAGTTTAGATAGTGCGGAGAATCTTATTACAGCGATGTTCTTTGATGCAAGAAGATATGATCTTGCCAAGGTTGGTCGTTATAAGTTCAATAAGAAGCTCGCATTAAAGAATAGAGTTCGTAATGCAATTCTGGCAGAGGATGTAGTAGATCCGTTTTCGGGCGAAATCCTTGGTCAGAAGGGCGAGAAGGTTACAGTTGAGATGGCAGATACCATCCAGAATGCAGCAGTTCCGTTTATCTGGATTCAGACAGAGGAGAGAGTTGTTAAGGTTCTTTCCAATATGATGGTTGACATTACCAACTTTGTTGACTGTGATCCTAAGGAGCTCGGTATTACAGAACAGGTATATTTCCCGGTATTACGTCAGATTCTGGAAGAGTATTCAGAGAATCCGGAAGAGCTGGCAGATGCTATCCAGAGAAATGTACAGGAATTAATTCCGAAACATATTACTAAGGAAGATATTTTAGCTTCCATTAACTATAACATGCATCTGGAATACGGTCTTGGAAACAGTGATGATATCGATCATCTTGGAAACAGACGTATCAGAGCGGTAGGTGAGTTGTTACAGAACCAGTATCGTATTGGTTTATCAAGAATGGAACGTGTTGTTCGTGAAAGAATGACAACACATGATTCTGATGATGTATCACCACAGGTGCTTATTAACATTAAGCCGGTACAGGCTGCCATCAAGGAGTTCTTCGGTTCTTCACAGCTGTCTCAGTTCATGGATCAGAATAACCCTCTTAGTGAGCTGACTCACAAGAGACGTTTATCTGCATTGGGACCGGGTGGTTTGTCAAGAGACCGTGCCGGATTCGAGGTTCGAGACGTTCACTATTCTCACTATGGAAGAATGTGCCCTATCGAGACTCCTGAAGGTCCTAACATCGGTTTGATTAACTCTCTTGCTTCCTATGCAAGAATTAATGAATATGGATTTATCGAGGCGCCTTACAGAAAGATTGATAAGACAGATCCGGCTAATCCTCGAGTAACAGATGAAGTAGTATATATGACTGCTGACGAAGAGGATAATTACCATGTAGCACAGGCTAACGAGGCACTGGATGAAAACGGATACTTTGTCCGTAACTCCGTATCCGGTCGTTATCTGGATGAAACACAGGAATATCCTAAGACTATGTTCGATTATATGGACGTGTCTCCTAAGATGGTATTCTCTGTTGCGACAGCATCTATTCCGTTCCTGCAGAACGACGATGCTAACCGTGCGCTGATGGGTTCCAACATGCAGCGTCAGGCCGTACCTCTTCTGTTTACGGAAGCTCCTGTTGTAGAAACAGGAATGGGTGTTAAGACTGCAGTTGACTCAGGTGTTTGTGTTGTTGCAAAGAAGCCGGGTACTATCACATATGTTTCTTCTAACCTGATTAAGATGACATATGATGACGGAGAACAGGCAGAGTTCAAGCTTTATAAGTTCACAAGAAGTAACCAGTCTAACTGCTACAGTCAGAGACCTATCGTATTCAAGGGTGATCATGTTGCAGAGGGTCAGGTTATTGCCGATGGTCCTTCTACCAGCGGTGGTGAATTAGCTCTTGGTAAGAACCCGTTAATCGGATTTATGACTTGGGAAGGTTATAACTACGAGGACGCTGTTCTTTTAAGTGAAAGATTAGTACAGGAGGATGTTTATACATCTATCCATATTGAAGAATATGAAACCGATGCAAGAGATACCAAGCTCGGACCGGAAGAAATCACAAGAGATGTTCCGGGTGTTGGTGATGATGCGTTAAAGGATCTCGATGAGAGAGGTATTATCCGTATCGGTGCAGAGGTTCGTGCAGGTGATATCTTGGTTGGTAAGGTAACACCAAAGGGAGAAACCGAGCTTACAGCAGAAGAGAGACTTCTTCGTGCCATCTTCGGTGAAAAGGCTCGTGAAGTAAGAGATACTTCATTAAAGGTTCCTCACGGTGAGTACGGTGTCGTTGTAGATGCTAAGGTATTCTCCAGAGCAAACGGCGATACAGAGCTTGCACCTGGTGTGAATCAGGCAGTTCGTATCTATATTGCACAGAAGAGAAAGATTTCCGTTGGTGATAAGATGGCCGGTCGTCACGGTAACAAGGGTGTTGTTTCCCGAGTACTTCCTGTTGAGGATATGCCGTATCTGCCAAACGGACGTCCTTTGGATATCGTATTGAATCCATTGGGTGTACCTTCCCGTATGAATATCGGACAGGTATTGGAGATTCATCTTTCCCTTGCTGCAAAGGCATTAGGCTTTAATGTTGCAACACCGGTATTCGACGGTGCGAACGAAAAAGATATTATGGATACACTGGATCTGGCTAATGATTATGTAAACCTTGAGTGGGAAGAATTCGAGGCTAAGCATAAGGAAGAGCTTCTTCCGGAAGTTATGCAGTACTTATCTGATAACAGAGAGCATAGAAAGCTTTGGAAGGGTGTTCCTATTTCCAGAGACGGTAAGGTAAGATTAAGAGATGGTAGAACAGGTGAATATTTCGATAGCCCTGTTACAATCGGTCACATGCATTATCTGAAGCTTCACCACTTGGTTGATGATAAGATTCATGCACGTTCAACCGGACCGTACTCACTTGTTACACAGCAGCCGTTAGGTGGTAAGGCACAGTTCGGTGGACAGCGTTTCGGAGAAATGGAAGTTTGGGCGCTGGAAGCATACGGTGCAGCATACACCTTACAGGAGATTCTGACAGTTAAGTCTGACGACGTAGTTGGTCGTGTTAAGACATATGAAGCGATTATTAAGGGCGAAAATATCCCTGAAGCAGGTATTCCTGAGTCCTTCAAGGTATTATTGAAGGAGTTACAGTCATTAGGTCTTGATATTAAGGTTTATGACGAGGATCGCAACGAAGTTGAGATTATGGAATCTGTTGATTATACAGAATCAGATTTCCGTGTTGAGATGGAAGGCGATAACAAGTATGACTACAACAAGGAATCCTTTGATGGATATCAGAAGCAGGAGTTCGATTCTGAAAGCGGTGAGCTTGTCAGCGCAGAGGAAGAGGACGACTACGAGGAAGATTATTCTGATGACTATGATGATATCGATTCATTAGATGAGTAACTAGGTATCGTGTAATATTTGGGAACGAGAATTCGTCATTTCCAATCAAATATAAATTGGAAGGAGAGCCAAAATGACTGAGAACAAAAATGAATCAAGCCAGTCTATATCTTTTGATGCGATTAAGATTGGTTTAGCATCCCCGGAGAAAATCAGAGAATGGTCTAAGGGCGAGGTAACAAAGCCGGAAACCATTAACTACAGAACTCTGAAGCCTGAACGCGATGGTCTGTATTGCGAAAAGATTTTCGGACCGAGCAAGGACTGGGAATGTCACTGTGGTAAGTACAAGAAGATTAGATATAAAGGTGTAATCTGTGACCGTTGTGGTGTTGAGGTTACAAAGTCAAGTGTTAGAAGAGAACGTATGGGGCACATCGAGCTTGCTGCCCCGGTATCTCATATCTGGTATTTCAAGGGTATTCCGAGCCGTATGGGCTTAATCCTTGATTTAACACCAAGAGTACTTGAAAAGGTATTATATTTTGCTTCTTATATTGTTCTTGATCCGATGGAGACAGACTTCGAATACAAGCAGGTTCTGTCTGAGAAGGAATACCAGGACGGTAGAGAGAAGTGGGGCAATAAGTTCCGTGTAGGAATGGGTGCAGAGGCTATTAAGGAACTGCTTCAGGCAATCGATCTCGATAAAGAATGCGAAGAGTTAATGGCTGAGTTAAGAAATGAGAGCACCAAGGGACAGAAGCGTGCAAAGATTGTTAAGAAGCTTGAGGTTGTTGAGTCCTTTAGAAATTCAGGAAACAGACCTGAGTGGATGATTTTGGATGCAGTTCCCGTTATTCCGCCTGATTTACGTCCTATGGTTCAGTTAGATGGTGGACGTTTTGCAACATCTGACTTGAATGACTTATATAGAAGAATTATCAACAGAAATAACCGTTTGAAGAGACTTCTCGAATTAGGTGCGCCGGATATCATTGTGCGTAACGAAAAGAGAATGCTTCAGGAGGCTGTTGATGCGTTAATCGATAATGGTAGACGTGGTCGTCCTGTTACAGGACCAGGTAACAGAGCACTGAAGTCTCTTTCCGATATGCTTAAGGGTAAGTCTGGACGTTTCCGTCAGAACCTGTTAGGTAAGCGTGTAGACTATTCAGGACGTTCCGTTATCGTCGTTGGGCCTGAGCTTAAGATTTATCAGTGTGGTCTGCCAAAGGAAATGGCAATCGAGTTATTCAAGCCGTTTGTTATGAAGGAACTCGTTGCAAGACAGATTTCACAGAATATTAAGCATGCAAAGAAATTAGTTGAAAAGTTAGATTCTCAGGTATGGGATGTGTTGGAAGAGGTTATTAAGGAGCATCCGGTTATGCTGAACCGAGCACCGACACTTCACAGACTTGGTATTCAGGCATTTGAGCCAATCTTAGTAGAAGGTAAGGCAATCAAGCTGCATCCGTTAGTATGTACAGCGTTCAACGCTGACTTCGACGGTGACCAGATGGCTG
>CAYLWP010000171.1:0-5628 GCA_964387365.1 uncultured Roseburia sp.
CTATTTACATAAAGTGAACATTTTCACAAATTATTCAATGTATTTTCTTTCAATTAAAACACAAGCATGTTCGCTGCCAAATTGAATAACTTTTGATTGCCATTCAGCAGGATTTTTATTTCTGTTGTGGTTTACAAAATATATATCGGAGAATTTTCAGTTTCCTTAACTAGTTTACTGTAATTAATTTATTTTTATTAATTATGCACATATTTTATGTTGCTTTATATCATTTTTACACAATTCCTCTTTTCTTCGCATACGAACCTTTTTTGTTTATATTTCATATGTATATATCATCTTTTGCTAAGGATTGGAGGTATTGGCTGAACTGATATAGGAACCCCTGTATTTTTAAATAAAGGTGGAAAAGTTTTAAAAATGGGTGTACACTGTACAGGATAATGTGAACTTATGCTTAACAAATATTTTGAAAGGTAAGGTATTGTTATGTATCAAATAAATTTTAATAAACCTATCCATGTGCATTTTATGGGAATCGGCGGTATCAGTATGAGCGGACTTGCTGAGATTCTTCTGGATGCAGGCTTTCCGGTAAGCGGCTCTGATGCCAAGCGTTCCCCGTTGACAGAGCATCTTACTTCTATTGGTGCCGTGATAAGCTATGGCCAGCGTGCGGAAAATATTACAGACGACATTGACCTGGTCGTGTATACGGCTGCCATTTCCACGGATAATCCGGAATATATGGAGGCTGTCAGCAAAAAGGTTCCTATGATAACCCGTGCAGCCTTGCTCGGACAGATTATGAAAAACTATAAAACACCTATTGCCATCAGTGGTACCCACGGAAAGACAACCACGACTTCCATGGTTTCCGAGATTCTGCTTGCGGATGATGATGATCCGACTCTTTCTATCGGCGGCATCTTAAAATCCATCGGCGGAAATATCCGTGTCGGAAAATCCGAATACTTTGTAACAGAAGCATGCGAGTATACGAACTCCTTTTTAAGCTTTTTCCCTCGCATCAGCATTATTCTGAATATAGAAGAAGATCATCTTGATTTCTTTAAAGATATTGATGATATACGCAACTCTTTCCATCAGTTTGCAAAGCTGCTTCCTGAAGATGGCTATCTGATTATCAACTCAGGCATTGAACAACTTGCAGAGGTTACGGAGGATTTATCCTGCAAGGTCATTACCTTTGGTAAGGATGCTGCCTCTGATTACAGCTATACGGATGCTGCCTTTGATGATATAGGAAAGGCATCCTATACTTTATTAAGGAAAGGCACACCTTGCGGAACCGTTGAGCTTGGTGTTGTGGGCGAACACAATATCTTAAATTCCCTGTCCGTTATTGCATTGATGGATTTACTTGAAATTAAGGAAGAAACCGTATTAAAGGCTCTGAAGTCCTTCAACGGTACAGACAGACGTTTTGAACACAAGGGAGAAATCGGCGGAGTTACAATTCTTGACGACTATGCACACCATCCGACAGAGATTGAGGCGACCTTAAAGGCTGCTGCCAACTACCCGCATAAAACGTTGTGGTGCGTATTCCAGCCGCATACCTATACCCGTACGAATGCGTTTCTGAAGGAATTTGCTCAGGCCCTCAGCCTTGCCGACAAGATTATTCTTACGGATATTTATGCCGCAAGAGAGAAAAATACGATTGGCATTACCTCAGAAGATCTCTTAAAGGAGATAGAAAAACTGGGAAAAGAATGCTATTATTTCCCCTCTTTTGATGAAATCGAAAATTTTTTATTAAAAAATTGTATCAACGGTGATTTGTTGATAACTATGGGAGCCGGAGATGTTGTAAAAATCGGCGAAAATCTGTTAGGAATATAATTATCCACATTATCCACATTTTTTGGAGGCGAAAACGCCGAAAAAGGATGTGGATATTTTATTAATAAATCCACAATTCGGATTTGCTTATACACATGCCTGAAACGCAGTCTACATAAGTAATTTACGTTTTCCGGAAAGTTCTTATCCACATTATCCACGATATCCACAAAGTCCCGAAGCCCAGTATTCACAAGGGTTTGCGAGCTCTCGGGGGCTTGCTTTTTTATCCAGTTGTGTTACAATACACTTACTTTAAGTGAGCAGTGATTTTTTCATAGGTCACATATGCTGACAATACTACCAGGACAGGTGAGATGATGAACCGAATTAACATCTATCGTAATACACAAAAAGAACAGACATCCGTCTCTAATTATTTTATTGATGAGTTCATGGCCGATGCAAACGATGCACAGCTTAAAATATATCTTTTTTTAATCCGTATGATGAGTGCCAATTTACCAACAAGCGTCACTGACATTGCGGATAAGTTTAATTACACAGAAAAGGATGTGCTTCGCGCTCTCATGTACTGGGAATCAAGACAGCTTCTCAGTCTGGAATACGATGCTGCACACAATTTGTCGGGAATACAAGTCCTTTCCCTGGACAACCCTTATGAAATCCGACAGTCTGCACCTCGTATCACTCCGGTTCTGTCATTTATTCGCCCTGCATCCATGCAGACAGGTATAACTGCCGCTGCTCCCATCAGCGCACCTGTTCAGCCTGCCGTGCAGAGCGAAGTTTCCAGACCGGAATACACCATGGACGATTTAAAGAATTTTAAAAGCAACGAAGAAGTCCAGCAGCTTCTTTTCGTAACCGAACAGTATATCGGAAAGCAACTGACGAAAACCGATATGGAAACCATTCTTTTCCTCTACGACGGACTCGGATTTTCCGCTGACCTGATTGATTATCTGGTGCAGCACTGCGTAGAGCGTGGTAAGAAGGATTTTCGTTATATGGAAAAAGTGGCTCTTGCCTGGGCTGAGCAGGGTATTACTACCCCGAAACAGGCACAGATGGCTAACAAATCCTATGACAAAACGGTTTATTCTATCATGAAATCACTCGGTAAGAATTCCAATCCTGCTCCCAAGGAAATGGAATACATAAACAAGTGGACAAAAGACTATGGCTTCATGCTGGATGTAATACAGGAAGCTTGTGACAAAACTGTCATGACAACTGACTCCCATCGTTTTGCATATGCAGATGGTATTTTAAGTAAATGGTATCAGGCAGGTGTTCGTCGAAAAGAGGATATTTCGACAGCAGACAGCTCTTTTCAGCGCAGTACTCTCCCCAAGAACACTGCACCACAGCGTACTGCCCCTGCAAGCACAAACAAATTCAATCGTTTTGCACAGAATACCTATGATTTTGAACAGCTTGAACAAAATATCTTAAGCAACTAGTACAACGGTTGTACCAGCAAACATATGGAGAGAAAACATGTCGTTAACAAACAGTCAGTACAACGCTATTATTCGTTCTTATGAAGAAAAGCAACGTAAATCAAGATATTTGCAGGAAGAACATACGCAGCAGGTATATGCCGCCATTCCCGGCTACGAAGAGTTGGACAGACAAGTGTCTTCCATCTCTATTGCACAGGGACGCAGACTCCTTAGCGGTGACAGCAATGCTCTTTCCGAGTTGAAGGAGCAGCTAAAGCTTCTTTCATCAAAAAAAGCTGCACTGCTAAAGGAATACGGTTTTCCCGCTGATTTTCTGATTCCCGTATACGAGTGTTCCGATTGTAAGGATACCGGATACATCGATAACAGAAAATGTTCCTGCTTCCGTCGTACGGAAATTGAATTGATTTACGAGCAGTCTCATATCAAAAATCTCTTAAAAACAGATAACTTCAGCAACTTATCCTACGAGTATTATGAAGGCGAAGACCTCGAGAGATTCCAAAAAGCTGTCGTAGAATGCCAAAAATTCGTAAAAAATTTCCATTCGGACTACCACAATTTATTTTTTTATGGTACAGTAGGTACTGGTAAATCATTTTTGTCCTCCTGCATTGCCAAGGAGCTCATTGAGCAGGGACAGCTTGTTATCTATTTTAGTGCTACACAATTATTCGATGCACTATCCAAAAGCACCTTTGACAGAGATAGCAAAGAGGCTGCATCGGGAATTTATGAGGACATATATGAATGTGATTTGCTCATTATTGATGACTTGGGAACTGAACTTACTAATGCGTTCGTTTCATCCCAGCTTTTCTCCTGTCTGAATAACAGGCATCTTCGTAAAAAGGCAACGGTTATTACAACAAACCTGTCACTGGAGGAATTAAGGGATCGTTACTCTGACAGAATCTTTTCCCGTATAACAAGTAATTATGGAATGTGCAAATTAACCGGACGAGACATCCGGGTAACCAAAAAATTGTTGTTGAATAGAAAGTGAGGAGTTTCGCAATGGCAGTTCGCGAAGAAAAAAGAAATCTGAATTCGATACCGGTTGGTTCTCTTGGTATCATTCCTTTAGAGGGCTGTAAGGCTCTTGGTGACAAAGTTGATGAGTATCTTGTAAAATGGAGAACAGAACGTGAAAGTGAGCACAAAAACAGTCTTGCATTTGCAGGTTATCAGCGTGATTCTTATATTTTAAAGACTAAGGTTCCACGTTTTGGTACAGGTGAGGCTAAGGGTGTAATCTTAGAATCCGTTCGTGGTGATGACTTATATATCCTTGTAGACGTTGCTAACTATAGCTTAACATATTCCTTATGTGGTCATGAGAATCATATGTCTCCCGATGACCATTATCAGGATTTAAAGAGAATTATTGCTGCTGTTGGCGGTAAGGCAAGAAGAATTACTGTTATTATGCCTTTCCTTTATGAAAGCCGTCAGCATAAGAGAACTACCCGTGAATCTCTTGACTGTGCTATCGCATTACAGGAAATGGTAAAAATGGGCGTTGACAATATTATTACTTTCGATGCTCATGACCCTCGTGTACAGAATGCTATTCCTTTAAACGGTTTTGAAACAGTTCAGCCAACATACCAGTTCATTAAGGGACTTTTGACAAATGTTCCTGACTTAACTATCGACTCTGACCATATGATGATTATCAGCCCTGATGAAGGCGGTATGGGACGTGCTATTTACATGGCAAACGTTATGGGTCTTGATATGGGTATGTTCTATAAGAGACGTGACTATACACAGGTTGTAGACGGACGTAATCCTATCGTTGCACATGAATTCCTTGGAAGTGACGTAGAGGGTAAGGACGTATTAATTATCGATGATATGATTTCCTCAGGTGAAAGCGTTCTTGAGGTTGCAGCTGAATTAAAGGCGAGAAAGGCAAACAGAATCTTTGTTGCCACTACTTTCGGCTTATTCACCAGCGGACTTGAAAAATTTGACGAAGCTTATGAGCAGGGCTTAATCTACAGAATTCTCACAACAAATTTGATTTATCAGATGCCTGAACTTCTTGAGAAGCCTTACTATATCAACTGCGACATGAGCAAGTATATCGCTTACATCATTGATACGTTAAATCATGATTCTTCTATCAGCGATTTATTAAATCCTAATGACAGAATCCATGCTATCATTGAGAAGTACAAGAACAAAGAATTAGATAACCAAAAATAAGTATCAAACGTGCAGACGCACGATAATATAAAAAGGAATCCGAAACGGATTCCTTTTTATATGCATGGAGGCATATTTAAATTCGGGTTTTATGGGGGCAATGTTGCGACTTGGGGTTGATAGTCCAATACTGCGAAATTTGTCTCTCAGCTTT
>CAYLWP010000172.1:0-5470 GCA_964387365.1 uncultured Roseburia sp.
TTTTTCGGAACACGAAAAACTTCATGCCAAATACAGGGCCTTGCCCTAACAAAAAGAAGAGCATAACTTAACATCAAAGCTACGCTCTTTACCTTTTCACTATTAACCTATCGCAGTGTCACTCCCGATAATACTTCACATTCTTTCATGTGTTTTATCGGACAATCTGACTGCAGCTACACTTTCTCAAACCGGCTTACTTCCGCCTGAAGTGCTGCTGCAACTTCCTGACCGCTTACAGCGTCATCCTGAATCTGAGCCAGTGCGTTTACCAGATTGGAGGTGTCCTCTGCCACGCTGGTAACTGCCTTTGCACTTTCCTCGACAGTAGTATTGATATCTGTGATACCCTGATTTACATTATCCATGATTTCTGCCATGGCTGTTGCTTTCTGCGCAAAATCAGTCAGAATTCCGTTCATGGTATCTGCATCTGACTCGTACTGATTAACAATCTTTACAAAGCCATCGTAATCGTTCATTACATCATTGCCCATAAACTTAATCATATCCCCTGCATTTGTGCTAAGGAGTTCTACTGCATCGGTTACCAGCTTGCTAATCTGCTGAATGCTGTTTGCGGTATCACGGCTGTCATCTGCCAGATGGCGGATTTCGTCTGCAACAACGGCAAAGCCTTTTCCTGCCTCACCCGCTCTTGCCGCCTCGATGGAAGCATTCAGCGCAATCAGATTTGTCTGACTGGCAATATTTAAAATATTACTTGTTAATTCATTAATCTTATCAACATTGCGGCTTTCCTGCACTGCTTCCTCTAACTGCTCGCTGATTCTGCTAAGCATCGCAATGGCACTTTCCTTGCTCTCTACCGTGCTCTTCTGCATCTCTACCGCTCTGTTCTTAATTTCTCCGATTGTATCAGCGCCCTGATTTGCATTTTCACTGATATTCTGTACTCTTTCAAGCACACCTGTACTGTCAGCTGAAATCTGATGCAACGTTGCAGAGATCTCTTCCATGCTGGCAGCCATTTCCTGCATAGCGGAAGATACATTCAACGCATCCTTGTTGGATTCGTTCACATTCTGCGCAATTTCTTCCGAAGATGCATTCATTTTCTCAGCATTTACCGTCAGGCTCTGCATTAATTTCTGCAGAGTATCTATGAAACCGTTGATACCTGCTGCCAGCTGGCCGATTTCGTCCTTGGAACGAATCTTAACTCGCTGAGTCAGGTCACCCTTTCCTGCATCCATCTTACCGACAATATCATTCAACTGGTTAATCGTCTTCTGCGCCGGCTTTGCAATGGTACGAGTAATACCCATCTGTATTGTAACCAATAAAACAAGAGCAAAAACAACCAGAACTCCATCAAAAATAACAGTTCCGTGAATCTTCCTCTGACTCGTTCCTAAAATATCCTCCAGTTTTGCCTCCATGTTAGCCATTTCGGCAGCATCATCTGCCCTTATAACCGCTTCATACGCATGAATATCTTCTGCAATTATGTTATTATACTCCTCGATGGTTACCAACGCAAAGTAATTCATAATGATAATAGCCAACATTACAATACCAACTACGGCAATCATAAAAATAGTTTTTCTTCCAATACTTTTGTTCATATCCACCAAATCCTTTCTGTCATATTTCACAAGTTTGTATCTAGCATTATACCATAATTACAAGTTTTTTCAATTCATTATCAATATTTTTATACATTTTGACACTATTTTGCTACTATTTGGTGGCTATTGAATTTATAAACTGTTAACTTTTTTGCCAATTTACTGTCCCACTACGGACACATAGCTGCTCACGCAATACAATACCTGTCCGTTATACTCTACCCTCGACCAGCCAAGCGCCGTATTGATACCGGTACGAGTCATTGTTTCACCGTTTTTAACGGTCGCAACTACAACGGCATCCGGATTTGTTACGCTCGGAAGTGCGCGCAGATTTACCTCAATTTTTGGTGTGACAATTTCATTAACCGGTGTAAATTCCGTTTTGATTCCATCATCCTGCGGCTCGGGAGCCTTACCGGTTAAATCGGTAGTCAGATAATTGGACACGGCATAATAAGTTGCTCCGTTAAAAACAACTCTCGACCAGCCACTTGGACTTACGCCTGTCCGGACAGCAATTTCTCCATTCTGTAACGTATACATTACCGTACTGTCATCACCCTGGCTCGGAATATTTCTCAGGTTCGTTTTATCCTTGGCGGTAACAGTTTCATTCACTTCATCAAAATGCATCAATGCCTCTGCATCCGCCTCCACGCGCTCCAAAGCAGCCTCACCCTGTGCCGCGGCTTCCTGATCATATCCAAAATATGCCACGTTTACGTCTACCGGCTGCTTAATTCCCGCAACCGTACCGTTATTGGTATACTGCCACATATCATGCACGCGCGAATAGTCTGCCTTTGCCGTTTCGGGAAAGGCTTTGGACGGATACCAGGAAAACCAGATTTTATAAGATTTCTCAAGCTCCGAGGTCAACCATTTATTGTCATTTTCCAGCTCACCTTTGGATGCATAAAACATCGGCGTGTAGCCGCCCTGATAGATTTCATTTAAAAATGCCTTCGCAAAGCCGGAACGTTCTTCCCTGGTCATGCCATACTGTCTGCTTTCCGGATTCTCGTATCCCTCGCAATCGTATGCCACAGGGTAGGTAATCCTATATCCGGATATTAATTTCTTCGTCCACTTCGCTTCCTCTACTGCCTCTGCTTCCGATACTGCGGCGGAAAAGAAATAAGCTCCGACCTTGATTCCATTCGCATTTGCTTCCTGCAGATTATATCTTGCATTGGAATCCTCTACGATTTCTCCTGTTTTCATTGTACGGTAGCCTACTCTTATCATCGCATAATCAATGCCTGACTGCGCAACCAGCGCCCAATCAATCGTTCCCTGGTATCGGGACACATCAATACCCAGCGTTGCTTCAGCATTTTCTACCGCTCCGCTTCCAATCAGGATTTGTGAAACATCCGTTGCCGCTCCGCTTTCCACATTGACCATATTGCTCTCGTTTTGCGGGTCCTCGGCAATTTCATCAACAACCGGCTCAGTCGTACTTTCTTCCGTTATTTCCTGTGTTTCACTTTCGGGTTCTGTTATATTTTCCGTAGTCTCTTCCTGCGTCTGTTCTATCGTCTCAGCAACCGACTCAGTTTCTGTAAAAACATCTTCCGCAACAGTCACGTCAGTCTCCACTGTTTTTTCTGCACTAAAAAAGAAAATATATACGCCAATCGCAACAGCCAGCAGGATCACCACTGTCGCAACAATAATCGCAATTCTTGTAATCCCTGATGGTTCATCATCAAAATCAAATTCATCCTTCTGCATGCTTGCTCAACTCCTTTGTATTTGTTGTACTTGTGTATTGGTCCGGTTCTTTGCCGAACGATACACTAGTGCCATTTTAAGGCTTACAGAATATGATGTCAATGCGGTTTGTTCCTAAAAAATGCTGTACAACAAAAAGCGGGCATCTTACTTAATTCCAAAAATGTCATTCAGCTGATAAACCTCCTCTTCTGCAAGCGGCTCCGTGAAAACACCGCCGTATTCAAAGAAGCATCCTGATAATGCATCATACTTCCAGTTGTCAATCGTTGTACCATCTGTCAGTTTTACCGAAAGATTTCTTGTCGCATAGGTGCTCTCCCCACTTGTCAGCTTATCCTCCTCATTGGTAGAAAAGCTGTAAGTGAAGCGATTTTCATTTCCTCTTGGTTCGCTGTCTGCTCCGTAGCAAATTACATTCCTGGCAATATGATAGAATGTATCAATATCTTTTCTTTCCGTATAGGTATGTGTGCCGACTTCCTTTTGAATATGCATTCCCAAGTCAGTATTATTTGCCTTGTTTGGCGTTGTTGTAATACTTACGATACTCTCCGCACTGTCTACTCCGTAGATTAACTTCATCACATCCCCGTATGTATAAGTCTCTTTTTCAGATACAAGAAAATTACTGAACTTCCACAAGGATAATTCTCTGGTGTTTGATTGATTTATTAGGTATTTCAGGTTATTGACTTCTGCCGGGTAAAACCATGCGTCCGTTTCGGTCCTTAGATATTGCTTTCCGACATAGTTTTCCAATTTCTTTTCATCAATAGAAATCCTGTAATAACAGGCGCCCCTGTCACCGATGTCCACATGCGTAAAAACGGCAACCGTACTCATTGCCTGTTCCGAGGTCATGACGATAAAATCCGACGGTTTTATTCGTTGATATAATGCTCCCAGCACAAGCACCACGCATAAGCAGGCTGCAATTATGCTCCATTTATGCCATGCCGGCTTTTTTGTTCTATTCTCCCTTGCCTCTTTTACATACTTTTCGTTCATATCACCGAGGACTTCGCATAATTCTTCTTTTTTCATAATTCAAAGCCCCTTTCCTTGAGATTTGTGTGCAGCTTCTGCCGCAGGCGATTTAGAATTACCGATATGTGATTCTCCGTTTTTCCGTAACGGGAAGCTATCTCTGAAACGCTGTCAAAATACCAGTACCGGCAGACAAAAATACCTCTTTTCTCAGGTGAAAGTGTGCCCAGAAACGCATCAATCGCTTTTACCAGTTCCCTACGGTCAATCTCCTGCTCCACACTATCTGTTCCCGATACCAGCTCTGCCAATTCATCAAGTACAAGTGTGGTATTTCCGCCGCCGCGCTTATCGGCTGTGTTATGCTTATACCTGTTAATAGACAGGTTTCTCGTTATTTTACCAAGGAATGTTGACAACATTCCCGGTCTATGTGGCGGCATGGCATTCCATGCATTCAAATATGTATCATTGACACACTCCTCTGCATCTTCCTTATTCCCTAAGATGTTCATCGCAATCGAAGTGCAGTAATTTCCGTATTTTTCTGATGTAGCTGAAATTGCATCTTGATTTCTGTCCCAGTATAACCGGATAATCTTACTATCTTCCAAAGAAATCACCTCTTCTGTTTTATTCCTTTCACCTATATACACAACTTTCAAGGGCAAACCTTACAGGCATGTTTAAAAAGTTTAATTCGGGTTTTGTGTGTTAAAGTGAGCATACACAGATGAGCCGAATTGGCTGCGGGAGCTTGCTCACAGGCAGACACATTCGAGCGAAGATGTATGCGGCGAACGCCGCGACAACGAGCAACTGCGTTGCGAGTGGTCGACATGCTCATGTGCAGCACTCATATACCAACTAATCTTGCTTTTTCTTCGTTTGGTTGGGGTTCATTGGTTCTCGTAACCCAACCAACCTCGCTTTTTCTTCGTTTGGTTGGGGATTCATCGGTTCTCGTAACCCAACTAATCTTGCTTTTTCTTCGTTTGGTTGGGGATTCATCGGTTCTCGTAACCCAACCAATCTTGCTGTTTCTCCATTTGGTTGGGGTTCATCGATTCTCGTAACCCAACCAATCTTGCTGTTTCTTCGTTTGGTTGGGGGGCATCGGATTACGCAGCCCAACTAATCTCGCTTTT
>CAYLWP010000173.1:0-5465 GCA_964387365.1 uncultured Roseburia sp.
TAACCTGTGTTCCACCGTCAACAATAACCTTAACCTGCTTTGCAACCTGTGTAACCGTTGCCTCGTCAAATCCTGTTTTTTTCTCACCAGCAAGCGCTTCACCGCTTAATTTCAATAAAATTCTCTGCATCTTACTGACACACCTTTCATATCAACATTACTTATATTATTGTATCTGCTCAGAGCCGTTTTCGCAACACTCCGGCTCCAAACAGCGATACACTATTTATTCTTTTTGCCCTTCACATCACTGAAGAAGGAAGTCGGACTTACCTCTGCATAGCACTGTGAGCACATACCTTCGATTACTGCACCGTTGTTAATCTGTACAGACTTAGACTTGATGTTGCCCATAACAATTGCAGATGTATCCAGTACAACAGGACCATGTACGTCAATGTCGCCCTTTACAGCACCGGCAATCACTGCACTTGTTGCATAAATATTACCGATTACTACTGAGCTCTGTCCAATCTTAACACTGCCCTTGCTTCTTACCTCACCGTTAATCTGTGCTGACTCTGCATAAATCTCAGCCGCAGATGAGTTACCGTTGATGCTTCCTGTCACATTAAGCTTACCGTTAATATCAATCTTACCGTTAATGCTTCCTACCAAATCCATATTGCCGCTGCTGCTTACATCACCTGTAATCACCATACCGGATGTAATCACTGCAGTATCTGTTGAAAACTCAGCTGATGCCTGGAAAAAGTCCTGATTACTTGCAGCGCCGAAACTTGGAATTACACTGTCCAATACCGGCTCCTCAGCCATATTCTGCTCAACTTCATTCAAAAGCTCTTCTACCTCTTCGCTTGCAGCTGCTTCCAGAGAAGCGTCAACACTTGCAGGCTCGCCTTCACTTAAGGCTGCAACCTCCTGTTCAAGCATAGCTTCGAGGTCCTTGAACTCCTCGCTGCCTGACTGACCGAATAAATCTTCAGAAGAAATGGGAGCTGCGTCTGTTGTCATTGCAAGCTCATCTCCTTCTAAGTCTATATCCTCTGGTAAAGTATCCGTTACTGTCTGTGACAAATCCTGCTTTAAATCCTGAAAAAAACCCATTAATCTTTCCTCCAATTTTCCACCTTATATTTTGTACAGCTACTCCGCCTGTACATGCTGTATCGGAGTTGTATCCTCCGTGATTGGCAACAACACAGTATCCTCGGATTCCAATATCTTCTCAATAATAATCGGAAGAGCCTCTACTGTTGTATCCTTGCCTGCCGCGTCATGCATCAAAATCACCGACGTATGGTATCGCCCAATGTTCTTCAGAACATTGTCGGCAATACGCTCCGCGCTGATATAACCGCTTGTCGCATCACCACTGGAAATATTCCAGTCGAAATAGGCAATCCCCTCCTGCGATAACTCTGCAATTAACTCCTGCATGATATCCTTATCGCATATTGTATTGCTGCTGCCTCCGGGAAATCTGACAAGTCTGCTGTCAACTCCGGTCACCTCATACAGATAGTCATGCAGCCTATCCATATCTGCCCTGAAGGCATCGGGTGACTGGTAAATCTCCCGAAATTTATGACTATACGAATGCATACCAAGTGAATGTCCCTCTTCCACAATGCGCTGGTATTCCGCTGTATACCGTTCATTCCCGCATACGAAAAAGGTTGCCTTCACTCCATATTCATCCAGAATGTCCAAAATCCTGTTGGTATTTGAGCTTGGTCCGTCATCAAAGGTCAAATACACTCTTCTTATCCCCGAATCGGAGGGCGTACCCTGTGAAGCGATAGTCTCATCCTCCCACAAAAGCTTACTCTCCCATTCTATAATATCCGCCGTAGCCTCTTCATCTGAAAGCTCCTGACTGTCATCCGGAATATGTACATCCTCTGCCGAAGCCACCTGACTATACTCCGACTTCCAGGACTGTACCTCCTCCTGCAATGCCCTTACATCGCTACGAAGTCCCGCTACCTGAAACATTAATATCATGCTGACACATGAAGGTACTATTATCAAAAGTAAAAGCAATACGACAGCGCAACCCTTCAGCCTTGCGGAAATCTTCCTGCGCTTCTCTTCCCCGGCCATCTGCTTCCCAATCACACCTTCCTGTTATGTCATCCGCTCCGGATTACGACTACTTCATAAGAATGCCTTTATCTAAGCATTCTGCCTCATTATAACATAACATAACACCTTTAGGAAAGAGTATTTTTCGTAATTATTCAGTGTAATGTGCTCTTTCTCCGCCAATGTACTTTGCTCTCGTTGTTGCACATACAATATGAGCGCCTCCAATCACCGGATGTGCGATTCTCACCGGCACGGCAACCGCCTTTAAATGCATGCCAATCAGCGTATCTCCGATATCAATTCCGCCCTTTGCGCGAATCTGCTCCACTGCCACCGGATGCTTCATATGCTTCCACGCCGCTGTCGAAAAAGAACCTCCTGCCTTAGGCTGCGGAACAACATTTACTTCCTCATAGCCAAGCCTCCGGGCAACCTCACTTTCCAGAATCAGCGCCCTGTTTAGATGCTCACAGCACTGTGTTGCCACCTCGATTCCTTCCTTGGCAAACACCTCATACATAGCAAGAAAAACAGCCTCTCCAAGCTCAGCACTCGAATAGGAACCGATTCTGTGTGCTGCAATCTCACTTGTAGAACAGCCGATTACCACCAAATCACCGGCCTTCAGGCCTGCCTGCTCCAAAAATTCCTCAACTACTCTTACTGCATCTGCTTTTTCCTGTTCAAACATTTCTATTTCCTCTTTTCCATTGATATTGTCACATACTGCTATTATCATTCCATATCCGTAACCGGTACCTTCATAGTCACTCTTATCTTTCTTATTTATTGCCTACCAGCCATTTCAATACCGGAATCCGTTTCAAAATAACGGTTAAACCAAAAGAGAGCAGTGTGACCGCTACCGCCTGCACCAGATTCAGCAGGTAATTCGGTCGAAAATACATCCCGAGCGCCGTTCCCGCCTGCAATATAATATACCCCGATATCATGTATATTCCAAGACTGTTTTTGCCTAAAGCCGTCAGAACAGGAAACGAATATCCCGGCATCAGCCTCACAATATTCTTCCATAAAAGAATAAAAAAGCCCGCTCCCACAAATCCAATCAGCATACGGTAAAAATCAATACCAAGCTGCCGTAACACATCCTTGCCAATCAGCTTATACCCGGATAAATAAATGAACGAATTCTCGTCAAACAGCATAAAAAGTCCCATAAACGCAATTCCAAGACCAATACACCATCCCCATTCATGAACCTTTGCTTCTTTTACCTTATTTCCCGGAAGCTTCTGACACCCCCTGAAATAAAATGCCGAAATAAAGTACGGCATCATATATTTATATGCGCCAAGTCCAAGTCCGTCCGGCAAAAAGAACAGCAGGACAAAGCCTGTCAGATACAAAGCCCGTGAATCCTTGAAATAGCAGTGCATGAAAAACACAACCAAAAAGCACCAGAACACCGCCCACAAAAACCATGCATTAGTCAGCAGACTGTTTATAAAACATTTTAGAAAAACAAAACCGGATTGAAAAACCGGATTCCCTGTTCCCTGCGTCAGCAGAAGCTTCCCATAATCATAGCAGGTCCATGCAAAAATCGGAACAAGCATCGCTGCGCTTCTTCTACCAAGCAGCTTCCACTGCTTATGACTTTCCCTTGCCCTCTCCATGCTGTCCCATGCAAAATATCCGCTAATCAGCATAAATAACGGCATATGAAAGCTATATATAAACTGATATCCTTTATCTTGAAAGTACATCACATTTGTCTTAAAATCAATTCCGCTCCCCTCCTGAATACAGTGAGCAAACACCACCATAAATATGGCAAAGCCTCTCAAAATATCCGGAATTGCCTCTCTGTTTTTTGCCTGATTCATCACGTCACCTTCCAGCACCAATGCTTTAAACTTATCACACTTCAGTTTGAAAATCAACCAAAGCAAAAACCGTAATTGACAAACCTCGTATTACGGGCTATTATAATCATAGTGTTCCTTTTTGGTACTACTAATGCGAGCAAAGGAGTAAGATTATGCCAAAGTTAAATGAAAATTATTTAAACCTCAAAGAAAGCTATTTATTTGCTGAAATAAATCATCGTGTGAAAGAGTATTCCGCTACGAATCCGGATAAAAAAATTATCCGTCTTGGAATCGGTGATGTTACTCTTCCTATCGGTTCTAAAATGATTGAGCAGATGCATGAAGGCGTTGACGCCATGGCAAGCTCTGAGACCTTTAAGGGCTATGGACCGGAACAGGGCTATGATTTCCTTCGTGACGCCATTGTTGATTACTACGCACGAAACGGTGTTTCCATCGCAGCTGACGAAGTTTTCGTTTCTGACGGTGCAAAGAGCGATACCGGAAATATCACCGATTTATTTGCTCAGGACAATGTTATTCTGATTCCTGACCCTATATATCCGGTATATGTTGATACCAATATTATGAACGGAAGAAATATTACTTATATTGATGCCAATGCAGAAAATAATTTCCTTCCGATGCCGGACCACAGCGTACATGCAGATATTATCTACATCTGCTCCCCAAATAACCCTACCGGCGCTGCTTACAATTACGAACAGTTAAAGGAATGGGTTGACTACGCATTAGAAAATGATGCGCTTCTGTTATTCGACTCTGCATACGAATGCTTCATCACAGATGAAACACTTCCAAGAAGCATCTTTGCCATCGAAGGCGCAAAGAAATGTGCTATTGAATTCTGCTCTTTATCTAAGACAGCAGGCTTTACCGGAACGAGATGCGGTTATACAATCGTTCCGAAGGACTTAACCTTTACAGCATCCACCGGTGCCGAAATGTCACTGAATGCGATGTGGAACCGCCGCCAGACAACTAAGTTCAACGGCGTATCCTATATCGTACAGAAGGGTGCTGCCGCTGCTTTCAGCGTAGAAGGTATGGCTCAGTGTCAGGAAAACATTAAGTATTATCAGGAAAATGCAAAGATTATTGCAGAAGGACTTGGTTCCAAGGGCATCCGCTACTTCGGCGGTGTTAACTCACCATATATCTGGTTTGAATGTCCAAATGACATGGATTCCTGGGATTTCTTCGACTATCTGTTAACAAACGCTCAGGTCGTTGGTACACCGGGCGCCGGATTCGGTAAAAGCGGACAGAAGTTCTTCCGTCTGACCTCCTTCGGCAACCGTGAAAACACACTCGAAGCAATGGAAAGAATTAAGAAATTGTTCTAAACTCTCTCCAGCATGGCTTCTGCCACATCTTTTCTGCTGTCAAACTTATCAAGGTCTAAATATTTTAGATAATCCTCTGCCGTCATCAGGCAATTCTTTTCCGTCCCTTTCCAGTTCTCCGACACCAAAACAATCTCTGTTATCTTCATTTTCCACCTCCCAAAAGGGCAGCACCTTATCGGCACTGCCCTACATCAAGTCCTATCTGGAA
>CAYLWP010000174.1:0-5413 GCA_964387365.1 uncultured Roseburia sp.
TATAAATAACAGTATAAGGGAAATGTTTAGGCTGTATTAATCAGCGTTTCCCTAGTCTGCGTTTTCCTCAATTGGTCTTGTTCTCTAACGCAGTGTCAATGATTGTTGGGGTGATAAAAATACTATATACATAATAAAAAGCAGATACCGAATGTGATATCTGCTTTTTATTATGTATATTAATAACTCATGGATGACATCATTGCTACCAAAGATGCTCCAAATACAACACCTATAATTATGCATAATACAAATATAATCAAGAACCATACAAGATAAGCCTTGAAGAAATTAGACTTACTCTTCTTGCTGTCTCCAAATGCAAATACAAACATCATAATAATATTTACACAAGGAATCATCATAAGCAATAAAGTTCCTATCCATTCACTGAAAGATACCGGTTCTTCCAAATCACCATTCACATACAGCTGCTGATACGGTTGCTGGTATGGCTGCTGGTATGGCTGCTGGTATGGCTGTTGTGGTTGAAAATCCTGTTGTTCCTGATTAATCATATTGTTGTTGTCCATTGTTCATGTCCTCCCCTTCTCATAAATGGCAATTATAGTTTACCATAACTATACCCCTTTGTTCAACATTTCCTTGAATATTATTAGATATTTTGACAAAATATTATTTCTATAATACGTCATCGGGGGATCGCCCGGAAATTGAGTCATCATTCTATACAGATAAATCACAAAGGTAACCACACAGACAAGTACCAAAAATCGCATTACCCACTTAGTGTTTTTCCCAAGAATATACCGACACATCAGGAAATAGGCAATCCAGCCAATCCATAACGGCGCTGCCGGATTCAGATTCATTCCCCGTTCAAAGCTTCCTGTCAGTATATGATAAACAGCTCTTGTCATACCACAGCCGGCGCAGGGAAATCCTGTCGTTATCAGAAAAGGGCAAAAAGCATGAAAAAGCTTCCTTATTACAATATTAAATATAAGGAAAAGAACAATACCAATATAATATGTTTTTACATCCGCAACAACTCTGTTCCAGGCTTTTCGCATCTAATCACCTATGTCTTCCTACAACTGTTCAATATCAGCAATCAATTCCTCTACGTGCTCTTCCTTCGTTGCCCAGCTTGTACAAAAGCGTACACTGTCCGGACCCTTTTTCAGCTTTTCTGCATTCATGCTAAAGGAATATTTCTTTGCCAGTGTCATTGCCATCTCATAGGTAAGAATCGGGAACTGCTGGTTGGTTACGGAATCATAGGCAAAAGGAACGTTTTTCTCCTCAAATGCCTTTCTTATCTTCATGGCAAGTCTGTCAGCATGAGCAGAAACTTCCATATATAAGTCATCACGGAACAGCTCTTCAAACTGTATTCCCAACAGCCTTCCCTTTGCCAGCATTCCGCCCTTTTGTTTGATATAATAACGAAAATCCTTTTTCAGCGTTTCATCGGTAATAACAACAGCTTCGCCAAACAGCGCGCCTACCTTGGTTCCGCCAATATAAAATACATCACAGTACTGCGCCAAATCCTGCATGGTAATATCATTACCCTCTGCCATCAACCCGTAGCCGAGTCTTGCTCCGTCCAAAAAGAGCGGGAGTCCATAGCTTCTGCACACTTCACTGATTGCCTGCAATTCCTTCCTATTGTAAAGAGTACCGTTCTCCGTTGGATTGGAAATATACACCATTCCGGGCTGCACCATATGTTCACAGCTGCTGTCCTGCATATGTTCCTCGTACATATCCTTTATCTGTTCTGCCGTAATCTTACCATCCGCACTTGGTAACGCTAACACCTTATGCCCTGTGGACTCTACCGCACCTGTCTCATGCACATTGATATGTCCGGACTCTGCACAGATAACGCCCTGATGTGGTCTGAGTGCTGCTGCAATCACAGTCATATTGGTCTGCGTTCCGCCTACCAGAAAATGAACGTCTGCATCAGCACTTCCACATTTTTCTCTAATCAGTTCTCTTGCATGCTCGCAATGCTCATCCTCACCATAGCCCTTTGTCTGCTCCATATTGGTTCGTGTAAGCGCCTCAATAATTCTCGGGTGCGCTCCCTCTGTATAATCACATTCAAAACGAATCATATTCTCCGACCTCCTCTTTTGTTCTTTTTCATCACTTTATATCCGATTGTTTTATCGTATCACTTTTTTATGTATTCCACAACTGCTCACTTTCGTTCCTGTAACATGCAAAAATCCATCCACACTACATATCTTCCACAATCATTGCTTTAATGGAATCGGCGGAATCCCGTTTCCAGTTCAAAAGGTAAATCGTATAATTGCGGTTTCTTTGGATATTTAGTGCTGCCGATAACAGTACATTTCCTCCAAAGCCCGGGAATCTTGCAGTCATATTTCTACTTACCGTATAAATATATAATCCCGGCCAGATAGATTCAAAATCAGCTACTGCACGATAGCGAAGATTCAGGAAGGTTACCTGCTGATTGCCAACAACAACATTTAAAGCTCCGCTGTTATAGGCAAGGTTTGCCGCCCTGATACATGCCATATTGGAACCTCTGTCACAGCCGTTATCCCCAATCACCTGAATATCAAGACCGCTTTCCGTATTAATAATGGCAATCGTCATATATTCATTGTTTCTGACCTCTACCTGCTTCTGCACAAAGATATATCCATTCTCGCCCATAATGGTAACAACCTGAGTGCCAACTGACACTCTCTCATAATCCGTCACCTCCGCAAAGTTAAGAGAGCTTGAAAACATATTCTCGTTGATGAAAATAACGAACGGATTATAACCTGTTGCCGCATTCAGAAAGCGAACATAACCTGTTCTTGCATTGGTTGGATTACAGAATCTGCAAGGCTCATTCGGTCTTGGATAGGTAGAAATAATGGTGGCAATAATATTAGGCAATATGGTAGCGTTATTCCCTGTTTGCGGACGTCCCATACCGGGCATGTTAGTCATACCCGGAAAGGCAGCCCCACCTTCTCCCGGATTTGGCAGGGGAACCGCCGGAGTCGCCCCATTTTCCATCATATTCTCATCGGACATACCGGGAAAGGCAGCTCCGCCTTCTCCCGGATTCGGCAATGGAATCGATGGTGTTCCGTTCTGTGCCGCGTTCATCTCATTTTTTTCTTCTGATGCCGGCTGCATATTATTGGTAGACTTTTTTGAATTCATACTTCACATCTCTTCTCATATTTATATTCTATCTTACTATATTCCTATGGAAGAAATTTTGTTCCTTCTACTCGGCAAAAGGTGACAATTCAAGACGAATAAAGAAGCCTTTGTCATGGTCGCAAACAGGACATTTCTCGGGTGCTTTTTCTCCCTCATAGATATAACCACAGTTAAGACAAATCCAGCCTGTTTTTACGTCTGAAATATGCAGCTTATTTTTCTCAAGCCATTCCGCAAACTTTCCAAAACGATCTCCGTGATATTTCTCAATCTCTGCAATCATTCGGAAAGAAGAAGCAACCTTGGCGAATCCCTCTTCCTGTGCTTTGTCACCAAATCTCTTATAAACATCATCATGCTCTTCATATTCGTTATGCTGCGCCATTCTGAGAAGCTTGGCAAGGTCTTCTGTAATATCAACCGGATAACCGCCATCTACATGAATTGTCTCACCACCAAGCTCCTTCAAATGCTTATAAAAAATCTCCGCATGCTCCTTCTCCTGACCTGCAGTATAGAGAAAAACCTGTGCAATTGCCTGCTGCTTCTGTGCTCTTGCCTGACCTGCTGCGAAGGTATAACGGTTTCTTGCCTGACTTTCTCCTGCAAAGGCACGCATCAGGTTATCTTTTGTCTCACTGTTCTTAAATTCTACTGCCATATTATTAACCTTTCCTTTCTGTCATTCTGCTAATTATAGATATTTATGCTCTGACTTTTCTCTCAGTCGCATGAAACGTCTGTCTATCTCCTGCTGCAAATCGTCCACAACCTGCCTGTATTCCTCTTTTGCCAAGTGTTTTGTTCTTCCCATCATGGTAAGCCATTCAAGCACCGGAAGCTTTTTACCACTCTTCTCAGGGTCATAGCTTAGCTTAGTCTTTCCCTGCTCTACCTCATAGAGGGGAAAATAACAGCAATCTACGGCAGCTGAGATAACCTTTCTCTCGGTATCCGGACGGTCATTCCAGTTGAGTGGGCAGGCCGACAAGGCTTTCAGATAGGCAACGCCGGAATGCTTTGCATATTCTGCTGCCTTTGCCGCTTTCCTGATAAAGTCCATCGGATCAGACTCTGCCACGGTCGCCACATATGGAATATTCGCTGCTGCCATAATCTGCGGCATATCCTTGTGGAAAAAGGTCTTACCGTATTGCGTCTTACCGACATGCGAGGTCGAGCTCCTTGCTCCGATTGGCGTGGAATAGGACAACTGATAACCGGTGTTCATATATCCGCCATTATCATATTCAAATAAAAGCAATCTATGACCTCGCAATGCTGTTCCAAGCGCCGAACCCATTCCGATATCCATTCCGCCATCGCCGCTTACCATGACAAACACAATATCACCCTGCGGTATCTCGCCGCGCCTTTGCTTTTCATAGCAGATTTCCGCGAGTCCGCTAAGTGTTGCGGCACCATTCTGAAACAGATTGTGAAGATACGGCACCTTAAAGCTGGTTCTCGGGTAAGCTGTTGTTACAATCATCGCACAGCCTGTCTGAAACAGGAAAACAACGGGGTCTTCAATACCTCTCAGCAGCAGATTCAGATTCACCGGAATACCACAGCCCGGACACGCTCCATGTCCCGGTGCAAGGCGCTTCGGAATCTGTGTCGTCGCATTCAAATTGATTCCATTAACCTTTACTTCCTCATCCTCTCTTGTTACCTGCAAAATACCTAACTTGGTCTGTTTTTCCGTAATCGGTTCAAAGAACTGGGACTGTTCCTTTTTCTCCTGCCGGCCCGCTGTTACTCCATAATAGGAAAAATCAGGGATATGCTCATCCGTCAGCATCTCAAACATGGAAATCGCATCTTCTACATAAAAATCTTTTCCTCCCAGTCCGTATACCAGACTTTTTATCATGGCATTTCCCGGATGCTTTTGCATGGCAGCCCGCACTTCTAACGAAAGATTACCGCCGCCTGCACCATAGCTGTCCTGTCTGTCAGCCACCATAATCCTTTCCGCCTTTTGGCAAAGCGCAAAGATTTCCTTTGCAGGGAAAGGTCTGAGGGTATGAATCGTAATAAGGCCAACCTTTTTCCCTTCGCCCCGCAGCCTGTCAACTGCTTCCATTGCCGTATCAAAGGAAGAACCAAGCAAAACCAACAAGTCTGTGGCATCCGCATGACAATAGCCCTCACAAGCTGCGTATTCTCTCCCTGACAGCTTCTGATATTCTTTAAAAAGCTTCGGAAGCTCTTCTCTTGCCTGCTCCATGGCAAGATG
>CAYLWP010000175.1:0-5311 GCA_964387365.1 uncultured Roseburia sp.
AGCTTCCTACTTCGAAGTACTTCTTCTGTCTTGGAGACCATGCTTCTACGTCAATAGATTTCACCTTAAGGTCTGCAAGATCACCGGAACAGCACTCAAGTGTACGAACAGGGATATCAAGAGAACGGAATAGATCTACGGTATTCTGCCATAACTTATCAAACCAAACCATAGAATCCTCCGGCTTGCAGACAACGATCATTTCCTGCTTCTCAAACTGATGGATTCTGTATACGCCTCTTTCCTCCAGACCATGAGCGCCCTTTTCCTTTCTAAAGCAAGGAGAGTAGCTGGTCAAAGTATGCGGAAGCTCCTGTTCCGGAATAATGGTATCGATAAACTTACCAATCATGGAATGCTCACTGGTACCGATTAAGTAAAGGTCTTCTCCCTCAATCTTATACATCATGGCATCCATCTCATCAAAGCTCATAACTCCTGTTACTACGTTGCTTCGAATCATGAAAGGAGGAATACAATAAGTAAATCCTCTGTCAATCATGAAATCTCTTGCATAAGAAATTACTGCGGAATGTAATCTTGCAATATCTCCCATTAAATAATAGAATCCGTTTCCGGCAACCTTTCTTGCGCTGTCAAGATCAATTCCGTTTAACTTCTCCATGATTTCCGTATGATATGGAATCTCGAAATCAGGAACAACAGGATCACCGTACTTCTGTACTTCTACATTTTCTTCATCATTCTTTCCGATTGGAACGCTTGGATCAATGATATTAGGAATTGTCATCATAATCTTTGTTACTTTTTCATTCAATTCCTTTTCCTTTTCTGCAAGCTCTTCTAATCCGGCTGCCTGTGCAGCTACCTGCTTCTTAACCTCTTCTGCCTCTTCCTTCTTACCCTGTGCCATTAATGCACCAATCTGCTTAGATAGCTTATTTCTCTCTGCACGAAGGTTATCGGCTTCCTGCTGGGTTTTTCTTGCCTCTACATCTAGCTCGATTACTTCATCAACAAGCGGTAATTTATGATCCTGGAATTTCTTTTTGATATTTTCCTTAACTACCTCTGGGTTTTCTCGTAAAAATTTAATGTCAATCATTGTTTGATACTCCTTTTATATAACTTTATTTAATTACTTCCTGAATAACGATTCTTGTTTCCTTTATCAGGTCAATAATTTTTTCCTTATTAATTGGCTGTCCGAACTTATCATTGATTACACGAAGCACCGGTCTTTCCGGGAAATGAACATTCTGTTTCATAACAACAGCCAGTTCACCCTCACTTGTCTTTACCTTGGAACCAACGGGATAAACAGCTACCAGCTGTAAAAAGTTATCAACGATTTCCGCATCAAACCAGATACCGCTGTAATTTCTAATACAATTTATTGCTTCATGTACGCGGACTCTTGCCTTACCGATTCCGCAGATAAGTTCATCAAATTCATCACATACTCCCAGAATCTGACACGACTTAGAAAGTAAATCGTTGCCCATGGTATAACCGGAACCATCTCTGTGTTCATGATGATTTAAGATAATATTTTTGGCTTCCTCTGAAATCCAGGTTTCCTTTTTCAGCGCTGTATAGCTGTAGATTGGATGCTTTTTATATTCCTCCTGATCCTTTGTCGGGAGCAAATTGATGTCCTGGTCCTCATAACGCACTACCAGATATCTTAAACCGATATCATGGAGCAGCGAACTGACACTAATGTCATAAACTTCCTTCTTTTCTAATTGCATTTTTACGGCAATCAGTGTTGCAATGGAACAGGTCTTTAAAGAGTGCTCATAGATATCCGCACTTCTTTCTCTGATATCATATAATCTTTCTACCACTGCATCTTCTTCTAAAATGTCAATGATAATATTCTGCGCTGTTTCAGCTATCTGACTCAAGCCATCTGTCATTTGATAAACATGAAGTTCCAAAATATCCTGTACTTCACTTTTTATCTTAGCTTCCACATCATCTCTTAAGATTGTTTTTTCTTCTAATGTAAGTCTTGGAGAATCTTCCTCTTTGTCTTCAATATAAACAGTAATGATTGATAAATCGCGAAATTTATCAATATATGCCTTTTTGATTACGGTTCCCTTTCCAACCAGTACGGTATAATCTTCTAATAACACATCCTTGGCGAGCACATCGCCTTCTTTCAGATCTTCTACTGTAATTAATTTCATTGAGATTCCCCCTTCTCTTTATTCTGCATCCGGATTAGATGACGTTCCCTGCATTGCTCTTTCAACTGCTACCTTCTCTTCGTTACTTAATGAAATTGCCGAATCACCGTTTTTAATTCTCTTTGTGTAGGAATAACATCCTTCACTACTGTGTACTGAATTTAAAAGTACACCATTATTATTTTCATCAAGAAGTGCTAAGGTAAAGCTTAGCTTACCACCCATTTCCTTAAATGCATCGTACTTTACAAGTCCCATTTTCTGGAATGTATACTTATGCTTTTCAAACAGCTCCGCTATATCTGTTTTATTCTTTTCTACCTGCGACTTAATAAAGGTATTATCCTCATATAGTGAAATAATATCCTTTTCTAAGTTGCTCGCATTCTTTCCCTGCATGAACTTCTTATATTTCTTTGTGAAGCTCCCTATTTTTGCAAATGCTACAATAATCAGAATCAGCAGAACTACGTTGATAAGCAATAACCCTAGGAAAAGATATCCGATATCTATTGTGCCAAGTCCTATCATGTTTAAAAAATTACTATTCATCTGTCTCTCCCCTTTACTTTATTTATGACTGCTTCATGCTTGAAAGAAATTCAATTAATCTATCCAAATCTTCATTAGAATAGAATTCGATTTCTATTTTTCCTGCACCGTTCTTTCCCTTTGCATTAATGGAAACCTTTCTGCTGAGCTTTTCCTTCAATCTGTTTTCTATATCCTGATAGATATACTGCAGATTTTTTGGTGTTTCCTCTTTCTTAATATTATCGACAGGTTTCAGGATTGCCTTAACCAGTTTTTCTACTTCTCTTACACTTAATTTTTCATCGAAGATTCTTTGTGCAAGCTGCAGCTGTTGCTCAGGATCTTCAATAGGAATTAATGCTCTTGCATGTCCGGTTGATAACATATCATCAATAATCATTTGCTGGACTGCATCGCAAAGCTTTAATAATCGCATACTGTTTGTAACGGTTGTTCTGCTCTTCGATACTCTTTCAGCAACTTCGTCCTGCTTCAGATTAAACTCTTCCAGTAATCTCTTGTATGCCAAGGCTTCTTCAATCGGATTTAAGTCCTCTCTTTGAATATTCTCAATCAGTGAGATTTCTACGATTTCCTGATTTGTATAATTTCTGATTATTACAGGTACT
Organism: uncultured Roseburia sp.; assembly: GCA_964387365.1. Lineage (GTDB taxonomy): Bacteria > Bacillota > Clostridia > Lachnospirales > Lachnospiraceae > COE1. Next base: position 3,323 of record CAYLWP010000175.1, read on the forward strand.
TCCTTGAGTCCGGCAAGCTTTGCGGCACGCCATCTTCTTTCACCGGCAATAATCTCATAATAATCGCCTCTGTCCTGTACTAAAATAGGCTGTAATAAACCAAACTGTTTAATGGAATCTGCCAGTTCCTGTAATGCATCTTCATCAAAGTGCTTTCTTGGCTGTTCTCTGTTTGGCTCTACCTTTGTTATCTTTACTATTGTTTCCTGACTATTCCCCTGTTGCTCTTCCTTTGACTTTTTTGCAGGTGCATAATCGGAAGGAATTAATGTATCCAATCCTTTTCCGAGTCCCTTTCCCTTTGTAGCCATCTGCTATTCTCCTTTTCTCTGTATCACTTCGTCTGCTAATGCGAGATAACTTTCCGCACCTGCCGATTTGGGATCGTATATATTAATCGGTTCGCCATGACTTGGTGCTTCTGCTAATCGTATATTTCTGGGTATTACAGTTTTATATATTTTCTGCTTCAGATTGCTCTTTACATTTTCTACTACCTGTGAAGAAAGATTGGTTCTGGAATCGTACATAGTGAAAACAACACCTTCCATGTCCAGATCCGGATTGAGTCTTTCTCTTACAAGATTTACGGTATGAATTAACTGGCTCAGTCCTTCCAACGCATAATATTCACATTGAATCGGAACTAATACGGAATCTGCTGTTGTCATTGCATTGACTGTTAACATACTTAACGATGGCGGACAGTCAATAATAATAAAATCATATCTGTCTCTTACCCAGTCTACCTCATTTTTAAGTATATACTCTTTTCTTTCTACTCCGATTAACTCAATCTCTGCGGCTGCAAGATTTACATTAGATGGTAAAATCGATACATTCTTAATGACATCCTTGATAATACAATCCTCAATTGAACATTCTCCGAGCATTAATTCATATATGGTATTCTCTAATTCGTTCTTTTCGATACCATATCCGCTTGTTGTATTTCCCTGAGGATCAATGTCAATAACCAATACTTTTTTCCCTTTTTCTGCTATACATGCAGACAAGTTTATCGATGTAGTTGTTTTTCCAACGCCACCCTTTTGGTTAGCAATCGCTATTATTTTACCCATTTTGATCCTCCTAATATTTTTCAATTCAAAACACATACTGTTATCAGTTTAATTCTGTAATCTTACGGTCTCAGCAGCAAGTGCTTCGACATGTTCTGAACAGTAGCTTAATTTTTATTATATCACTATTACATGTGATATGCTAGAAAGTTTTGCAATTTATTGTTTAGAGAATATGGAAATATGTTATGTTTCACGTGAAACATGATATCTATTTTTGTCTCCGCTACATTAATTTTAGATGCCGCACAAAAATTAACATTCCTTCTTAGATGATATCATGTTATAATTAATAAAAATACTTTATGAGGTGTTTATTTTGAAAAGAGAGCGATTATATTTATTCATAGCATTATTCGGTTGTGTATTATGTTTTATTAGTGATAACTTATTGGGTTATTTTTCTCCGTCAGAAAGCTTCGGTGTTTCGTCTATTTTCCCTTCTTTTTCTACAGAATGGGCAGAAGCTAATCCTATAAGATTGGTTTTAGGCAGAGGCTTGGGTGCTATTGCACTTCTTCTGATGTTTTTAGGATTTTATTCTATCTATTTACTAATCAAAGCAAAACATAACATATTATCAGGACTGTTTATTATTGGAGCTTTCCTATTCAGCTCTATGGGTCCTTTATATCATTGTGTTTTTTCTTTTACAGCATATCTGTATAACAGATTAACATTTTTAAAAATAGCTAATGCAGAAGAAATCGCAGAAACTATATTTACACCTTTTATTTTTGCGGCGATGCCTGCAGCGGTCGGTTTTTTTCTTTTGCAATTACTTTATTTATTATTAATGCAAAGAAATTATTTTATAAATCAAATTTATTAGTATTTATGAATCCAGCTTTATTTATGCTACTGATGATTATTCTGTTACAACTATTACCTCCCTGCCCTTTAGTAA
>CAYLWP010000176.1:0-5089 GCA_964387365.1 uncultured Roseburia sp.
GCATCTGTTTCATGACGCATTGGTGTCTTTCGCAGAAAGACGGGTTATAAAAATGTAAATTGAGATAAGAGAGTTAAAAATTGATGATTATATGGAGATCTATAATCTTAATAAAGAGGAAATGGGTTATGAATATCCATTAGAGCAAACGAAAGAAAATCTGTTTCGGATAAGTAAAAGTGAGCATGATAAGATTTTTGTTGCCGTTATGGCTGGAGAAGTCGTTGGCTATGTTCATGTAAATACTTATCTTACAACATATACGCCGCACCTGAAAAATATAATGGGAATTGCTGTATCGAAGCATTGTAAGCGTAAAGGTGTTGGCAGAGCATTATTGAACAAAATAGAAGAATGGGCAAAGGAAACGGGAGCGGAAGGCGTAAGACTGGTTTCAGGATTGGAAAGGACGGACGCTCACGCATTTTATCGAAGCTGTGATTATTCTGGCGATAAAACGCAGCTTAATTTAAGGAAGATGTTATATTAATGTAAGTTGAGAGGAATTATTCAATATTCTGCAAATTGGGATGATTACTATTCTATTTTGAGATAAAATAACAGAATACCCTACTGAACGAATTTTTTAATAAATTAGTCGGGCAGACAAAGAATAAAAACCCCGACTAAACTAAGCTTTTTTGCCATTTAGTCGGGCGGACAAAGAATAAAAACCCCGACTAAACTAAGCTTTTTGCCAAAAAGTCGGGCGGACAAAGAATAAAAACCCCGACTAAACTAAGCTTTTTTGCCATTTAGTCGGGCGGACAAAGAATAAAAACCCCGACTCAATTAAGTTTTTTGCCATTTAGTCGGGGAAAAACGGGGAAATAATACCCGACTGTTAGAAGAAAAGTTATAAATAGACCGGAAAGAGATAAATTCTCATGTTGAAAGGGAAGATATAACAATAATGACGCGAGCAGAAATAAAAGTGAAAAATCAGAACATATTTTTTGATAAAAACATGATGAGAGAGGAGAACAACCATGAAATTACCGAAATTTACAAAAGAAACCAAAAATGAGAATCCAACTCCACCTTGGATGGAGGAATTGGACGAAGACGATTTTATCAGCTGTAATACCGGCTATACTATGGGCGGTTACTGGGATATGTTTGACGAGTGTTATCTGCCTTGTGAGGAGAAGGGGGATATCAGATATTTTGTGTATAATCCTGTGAAGCACGGAGCACCGGCTGATAAGAAATACCCTGTGCTGATGTGGATTCACGGATTAAACTGCGCCATTGACGGAAGAAGATGCGTAGGTTACTGTGGTGCGGAACAGTATGCTTCTGAGGCTTATCAGGCGGCTATGGGCGGCGGTGCGTTCATTATTGTGCCGCTTGCGAATGAGGCACGCCTTGAGGACGATACCATTGTAGGCTCTTGGGATGAAGCCTATCTTCCTTATCTGAAAAACATTTATGATAAGGTATGCGAAGAACATGCTGCCAATATCGGCCTGCGATTTATGATGGGAGCATCCTCAGGTGGCTATGTTACATGGAGAATGTTGGAGCTTTACGGCGATTATTTTCAAGGTGCTATTACTATTGCCTCAGGCTATATTCCGAATACCGAGAGTCTGAAAAAAATTGAGTCTGCCGGAATTCGTGTACTTGTGGCGCACAGCAGGCATGATGAAATGGCATCCTTTGAAGAATGCGTTGCACCGCGAGAGGCAGAGTTTGCGGCTATGAACAATTGCATTTGCTTTTTCCCGGAATGGATTCGAAATGAGGATAAAGGTGTAGCTTCCGTGAACTATGGCATGGAAATGGGACAGCATTGCATGATTAACCAGATTCAGGCAAATCTGATTTACCATGATGGAACCTGCTATGATGAGCGCCTGCCCAAGGGCGTGACAGGATGGATTCACGAGGTTTGCAAATAGTATTTCACACCACGATATGCAGGAAAGGGAGGACGAACGATGAGAAAAAGAGGGTATTTCATATATATTGTATTATTCTGTTTACTGGTTACAGCACCTATAACTGTTTTGGCGGATATGGGACCAAAGCCCTCGGTAGTCATTGCATTTGAAGGACTGGAAAATGAAGAGTACTATGTAACACTTTTATCCGAGAGCGATTCAACAGGACCTTGGAGTTTAGGGAACGATTATTATGAATATATGGGAAATAGGTCCGCATTTCAGAAGTTCAGCGAGTATCAGGACGCAGGCGGATATTATTTTCTGAGCTATATGGAGGATTGCTCCGAGGATGATACGTTTGAATGGACGTACTATCCGCCAAGCCCATTTAAAATATTAATCTATTTTCCGGAACAGGATACCTTTTTAGCGCCTGAGGGAATCTATGAAAGATATGCGTTTGACTCTTACTATACAGTAACGGTTTCCGAAGAAAAGGTTGTCGTTGATACCTGCAAGTCATATGATTATTCCATGGAATTACTTTCCCTGTTAGCGCGAGTGCTTGCGACAATAGTCATTGAAGTATTGCTTGCATTGGCGTTTGGCTACCGCCGGAAAAAGCCGCTTGTGATTATCACCGTGACGAATATATTCACGCAGGTACTTTTAAATATACTGCTGAATGTGATAAATTATCAAAGTGGGCAGTATGCGTTTGTGTTCCATTATGTGTGGATGGAAATAGTAGTATTTTTCATAGAAGCGCTTGTATATGACAAACTAATAGGCCGTGAAAATGAAATAACAAAGAAAAAATATAGACCGTATTGGTATGCGGCAGTTGCAAATATTGTATCGTTTCTGCTCGGAATGTGGATTGCAAGAGCGATACCGGGGATTTTTTAGCAGGAGATAGGAACACGTTGATTGAAAAACAGGAGGTTTGCGAAATGAACACATTAGAGGTAATTACAAAAAGAAGAAGCTACAGAGGAGAGTATTTTGATACGCCGGTTCCAAGGGAGCACTTGGTGCAGATTATGGCAGCAGGACTTGCGGCACCGTCCGGCTCCAATAAGCAGACAACCAGTCTGATTGCCGTAGATGACAAGGCGGTTCTGGAGAAGCTGTTTTCCGTGATGCAGAAAAAGCTTGGCGAAACGGCGCCTGCAATTATCTGTGTTCTGACCAAAAGAATTGAAGCGTATGCCGGCAGATGCTATGCGACACAGGACTATGCGGCAGCAATCGAAAATATGCTGTTGGCTATTGTAGATTTAGGCTATCAGAGCTGTTGGGTAGAGGGCTATGTGACCAACTCAGACAAGGTAGGCTGCCAGATGGCAAAAATTCTTAGCGTACCGGAGGAATATGAGCTGATTGCCTATTTACCGGTTGGCGTGGCGAAGGAGCCTTGCAAGGATAAGGTAAAACTTCCGTTTGAGGAACGTGCATGGTTTAATGATTTTGGAAGAAATAGAATAGTAGCCGGAGGAAAAACAAATGTTAGATAAATTACATACAGGAGAATTATACTATCCAAATGGGGATGAGATAATGGAGCTCCAATTGAAATGTCTTGATAAGCTTTATGACTTTAACATGACAAGACCAACTGAATTGAAAAAACGTGAAGAAATGTTAATGGAAATGTTTGCAGAGATTGGCGAAAACTGCTATATCGAGCCGCCATTTCGTGCAAACTGGGGCGGAAGGCACTGTCATTTCGGCAAAAGTGTGTATGCGAATTTCAACCTTACCTGTGTTGATGATACGCATATCTATGTTGGCGACTATACCATGATTGGGCCGAATGTTACTCTTGCCTCTGCCGGACATCCGATTCAGCCGGGGCTGCGCGAAAAGGGTTATCAGTATAATATGCCAGTTCGTATCGGTAGAAATTGCTGGATTGGTGCAGGCGTTATTGTGGTGCCGGGTGTTACCATAGGTGATAACGTTGTCATCGGCGCAGGAAGTATTGTAACAAAGGATATTCCTGATAATGTGATTGCAGTCGGTAATCCGTGTAAGGTACTGCGAGAGATAAATGAGCATGACTACGAGTACTATTTTAAGGATAGGAAAATTCAGGAGGAATTGAGGGAAATACGTTAGGAACATGACGATTTGCAAAAAGATTATGAAAATATTTTTTACAGTTATAATACTGCTATGCATCCTTGTGATGGCAAGCTATATCAACCACCGCATACAATTAGGTAAAGAAAAAGAATTATTGACGCCACTGGGACAAATGGTAAATGTCAATGGCAATCAGATGAGTATTTATACAGAGGGTACGGGTGATAAAACACTTGTGTTTATGTCAGGTGGCGGTACCTGTTCGCCGATTTTGGATTTTAGGTCCTTGTATAAGCTTTTATCCGATGAATACAGAATAGTTGTGGTAGAGAAAATCGGCTACGGATTTAGTGATGTGGCAGAGGTTGACAGAGATATTGACAGCATTTTAGTGGATACCAGAGCAGCACTGGCGCAGGCTGGCATAGCAGGACCATTTGTATTATGCCCACATTCTATGTCCGGTATAGAGGCATTATATTGGGCACAAAAATATCCGGATGAGGTTAGTGCAATCATCGGCTTGGATATGGCAGTACCGGAAGTGTATGCGGATTATGATATCAATATGTTTACAGTGCGTTTAGGACAGTATGCAGCAAGATTTGGAATCACGCGACTGATACCTAATATTGCAGAAAGTGACGCAATAAAGTATGGAACACTGTCTGATGCGGAAAAAGAAATATATAGAGCTATATTTTATAAGAGAACGGCTACAGATACGATGATAAACGAGGTAAAATGCATTAAAAACAGTGCTGTAAAGGTACAGGAGAGTGCAATTCCGCAAATCCCCATGTTACTCTTCGTATCAAACGGAATAGGAACAGGCTGGGATAAAGAGCAATGGGTGGCATATCAGCAGAATTATATTTCGCAGGTAGCGGGTGGAGAAATTATAGAACTTGATTGCCCGCATTATATCCATGACCATAAGTATGAAGTGATTAGTAGTGAGATGAAGGAGTTTTTAGCCGGATGAGGTAATGGCGAGGTGGCATATGAATGACAAAATAAAGAAAATACTAGGAGGAATAGAAAATGAAGGTATTACTAACTAAGACTTCCCACACCAATACGGTGTGCTGAACCTTGAAAATTCAATATTT
>CAYLWP010000177.1:0-5066 GCA_964387365.1 uncultured Roseburia sp.
GATTAAGAAAACCCAATAAAATCAAGGGTTTTTGGCATTTAACAAATGCCTATTTATTTTGTTTCCAAGGAGAAAAGTCGTCTGGAAACAGAGCGTCACGTATATCAGAAGCAATCTGTTTTATATCAGGAATGGTATGAGGGATTTCAAAAGACGAGACGTGAGACACTTGCCTTTCGCCATGATATGAACAATCATTTTGGGGTGCTCAAGTACCTCTGCCAAAACAGTGCAGATAAGACCCAAAACGGTGGCAGGCTTTCGGAGATTGATAAATACATAGACCGTCTGGGTATTCAGTTTACCAACGCTGGTGGTGATACGGATACCGGCAATATGATGGTGGATTTTGCGGTAGATATGAAGAAAAATTATGCACAGTCCAAAGGAATTCCGATGGAAGTGGAGCTGCAAATCCCGCGTGAGATGAATTACAGCAGCATGGATTTGGTTATTTTCCTAAGTAATCTGCTGGATAATGCCATAGAGGCATGCGAAAAAATGGAGCAGAGAGAGAACGCGAAGATTATTCTTAAAATGCAGTATAAGATGTCAAATCTGATTGTGCTGATAAAGAATACCTATGACGGTATGCTTGACGGCGAATCCAGCGACAGCGGGGAATATGCCATGATTCCAACCACAAAAGAGGATAAGGATGCACATGGAATCGGTATGAAGAACGTTATGGATATTGTAGAAAAATATCATGGTTCCCTGCAATGGAATGCGGAGCAGGGCTGGTTTACTATTCATGCTCTTTTATATGATTTTGATGGAGAAGCCATGAATTAAAAGACGAATTAATACATTACGAATACGATTTTTTACAAAGTAAGCCTATGACCGGTCAATTATGCTATGCTAAATTCGGAGTCAGGCAAGTAAACGCAGAGTGGAATGAGTGAGTGCAGGTACTCCGTTACATGGCTGCGTTTTTCTTTGTTTTTATGGCTCTGAAACAGATATTTACAAGTACTAAGGGGAGGAAAAAGATGTTTGTACTAAAGAAGCGAAAATATACCTGGTTTGACACCTACTACATTCCGTTTGTCAGTGCACCGGGCTGGACACTTGGTATTACTGCACAGAAGGCAATTACCTGTTTGACAAGTATATTTCCGGTGGTTGTAGTAGCGAAATTTATCGATTCTGTAGGCATTGCGGTAGCGAATCGTGTCTTTGACCGGGAAGTAATCAAATGGTTTTTATTATTACTGCTTATGATATGCTGGAAAAGAGTGGGCTGGAGAGTCGGAAATCTTTGCGCCAATCAGATAGCTGCCAGAGGAAATGAACAGTTCATGACGGAGTTTACCAAAAAATGTGCAAGAATGCAGTATTATCTGTTGGAGGATGCTGAGACAGAGAATCTGATGAACCGCGTTACGGTAAATAATCGTATGGATTGGCATTATAAGCGAATGATTCAGAATTTCCTGAACTTCTTTGTGGTTATGATTCCAAAGGTAGTAGGACTTCTGATTATTATTGCGATGCAGGTGTGGTGGCTTGCCATTGCCGTTGCTGTTATGACAGTGCCATTGATTGTGATTTCGTTAAAGGGCGGAAAAAAGATTTATAAGGCAAAACAGGATGCCTCTGTTTGTGAGCGAAGACATCGTTATTATTTTGATGTGCTGACCGGACGTGAAGCCGTGGAGGAGCGAAGCTTGTTCGGATACACGCAGGCCCTGAACAAGGAATGGTTAAAGGAATTCGATACAGCAAGAAAAATCAATATAAAGGCAGAGGCTGTATTTGCAATGAATGTAAATCGCGGAAGTATGATAACAAGTATTTTGTCATCAGCTATTATTCTGATTATGATTCCGCTCGTGGCATCGGGTGAAATGACACTTGGTATCTTCGTATCGCTGTCTGCTGCCGTTTATGATCTGGTTGACCAGCTTGGCTGGGGCATGACAAAGCAGGTTGCGGATATTGCAAAGTTTGGTGAATATATGAAGGATCTTACCAAATTTGCCGCACTTCCGGAGAGAAAAGTATCCGGTAATTTTGCAAGTGGTGATTCTGATATGAAATCATCTATGGGAGAATCGTCTGCGGCAGCAAAACCGGATATTCAGGGCTTTGCGGAGCTGGAATTTAAGAATGTAACCTTTCACTATCCGGGCTCTGGTCTGAATATACTTGAGAATTTTTCCATGACCTTATTGAAGGGAAAACATTACGCCATTGTAGGTGAAAACGGTGCGGGTAAGTCAACCTTTATTAAGCTTTTAACCGGTCTGTATCCGGACTATGAGGGTGAAATTTTATTTAATGGAAAAGAGATGAGGACATATGACCCGGAGGAATGGAAAAAACTGTTTTCCGGTGTATATCAGGATTTTGCGAAGTATCATATTTCTGTGGAAGAAAATATGCAGATTGGTGACTTTGAGAATATGAATACACCTGAATCGAAGATAAAAATGCATCAGGTGGCGAAAAAACTGGATATCCATGATGAAATTACATCTTTACGACATCGTTATGCTACCAGACTTGGTAAGCTCGATGAGGACGGAGTGGATTTGTCAGGCGGACAGTGGCAGAAGGTTGCTATGGCACGAGCACTTATGAATGATGCACCACTTCTGATTTTAGATGAGCCGACCGCTGCACTGGATCCTATCAGTGAAAGTATGGTATATGAGCAGTTTGGTGAGATTAGTAAGGATAGAACGACCATTTTTATCAGTCACAGACTTGGCTCTACAAAGCTTGCTGATTATATTTTCGTAATCGGTGACGGACATGTGAAGGAACGGGGAACGCATGCGGACCTGCTCGAGCAGGGTGGAGTATATGCGGAAATGTTTACCACACAGCAGAGCTGGTATATCGAAGCGGAGGGGAATGCATAATGAAAAAAATCGGTTTATTCGGAATGGTTTGGCATGTTCTTAAAGTAAGCCTGAAATATTGTCTATTTTTTTTCCTGTTGTTCTTTGTCCTTTCCGCCGGAACAGGTTTATTAAGAACGGCAAATGTATTTATCAAACAGGGATTTTTTGATATTATTGAGAAACTGGTGTTACAGGAGGAGGCTGTTTCTACTGCAATTTCATGGGGAATTGCGTTGGCGGTAATTTCCGTACTGCTTCTTATCCTGCAAAGTGCTTCGGAAATTGCACGGACGAATTACTATCAGACGGTTATTAGTCGTTTGGGACAGGACTTGAATGAGAAGGCATCACATGTGGAACCTATCGTGTACGAGGATAAGCGTTTCCTTGACCTGATTAATAAAGCCTATTCCGGGCTGGATGCGGTTATGGAGGTTGCCGGAATTGTATTGTTTATCGCCTTTAGCGAGCTTTCCTATTTATTTTCCATGGGAGCTTACTTTTTCAGCATTAAGCCGTTATTACTGGTAACTTTTGTCTTTTCCTTTATTCCGCTTACAATTGGTGCATCGGTGCGAAGAAAGATGTATACGACCATGGTATATCAGGATGCGCCTTACCGAAGGAAATGTGAGTATTTTGGAAAATGTATTCACAGTCGTGAATATGCCAAGGAAACCAGACTGTGGAGAGCGGACAGCTATTTTTGCAATTTATTTAAGGAAAATATCAGCCGTTCTTCTATGCTCCGCAGGCGTACTACAACGAAAGCGGATCTGATTGAGCTCGGTTTGCGCTTCTTACAGCTCTTGGGTTATGTGGCTACGGTTGTGTTGCTGGTTTATTATCTGATACGCGGTGAGGTGGGAATTGGTGCCTTTGCTGCTATTTTTACTTCCCTTGATCAGATGTATGACCGCATGGAAACGATGTTTCAGATTCGTATTCCGAATCTGATGGAGGGAATTGGACCTGCCGAGAATTATTTTGCATTTATGAATCTCGAAGAGCGTGAAGGAAGCTATACAGGACAGCTTAAGAGAGATGTGATTACGTTAAAAAAGGTTGGCTTTTCCTATCCGTGCAGTGACAAGAAGGCACTTGATGACATTAATCTGACGATACATAAGGGCGAAACCATTGCGGTAGTCGGAGTGAATGGCTCAGGCAAGTCAACACTTACCAGATTACTAACCGGACAATATCTGCCCACGGAGGGTATGATGGAGATTGACGGCATGGACGTAAAGGATATTTCATCCAAGAGTCTGTACAGCGGCGTGTCTGCCGTATTCCAACGGTATCAATGCTATAAAATGTCTGTAAGAGATAACGCACAGATTTCCGATACAACGAGTGAGAAACCGGCAGAACCGTTTTTGCATCAGGTGGATTTTTCACTGAATAGCAATAAGTTTTCAGAGGGTATGGATACAATGCTCGGAAAGGACTTTGGCGGAATTGATTTATCCGGTGGCCAATGGCAGCGACTTGCGATTGCGAAGGGCTTGTATCGTGTACATGATATGATTATCCTTGATGAGCCTACTGCGGCAATTGACCCGATTGAGGAAGCAAATATCTATCATAAGTTTGCGGAGATTTCCAAGGATAAAACGGCGATTATTGTAACGCATCGTCTTGGCTCGGTACATATGGCCGACCGCATCATTGTTATGGATGCCGGCAGGATAGTAGATATGGGAACGCATGATGAACTGATGAATCGAAAAGGACTTTACTTTGAGATGTATCAGGCGCAGTCGAAGTGGTATGCATAATAGAATTTATAAAACCTGTCTTTTGATATGAAAGACAGGTTTTTGTAATAAGTTTATTTATTAGCAAATTGTTCTTCGAGTTCTTTAATGCGTTGAGTTAAGGCGTCGATTTGGGCACCTTGCTCAGCAACAAGAACACTCAGTCGTGCATTTTCCTTTTTATAAGAGCGTATATCGCTGTAATAGTCCTCTCGCTCCTGACAACGCTTTTGGATTTCGTCTTCTACGGTCATGTGAAATATAGTTTTGGAAGCTTCATTCAAATATTCGTTCTTTTCAGCGATCATTTTCAGTTCCTCCCATGTTTTAGATTTGAAGAGAGCAGCCCAATAATCTATCTGGTACTGTTTGTCCTCTTCGGTTGCCAACTCTATCTGAATTATGATGTTGTATCATAAAAGTTGACACCCTATTCTCAAGGATTTTGATA
>CAYLWP010000178.1:0-4991 GCA_964387365.1 uncultured Roseburia sp.
TTATATAATTATTTCTTATTTTTTACCTATTTGTTAACCTTAAAAGTTAAATGTTAACGATAAATGATGTATTTATAAATCGGATTACTCATGGAAGAAAATTTTTCTTCGTACTCTGTCATGATATTTCCTTCAAATAATTTCTCATCATGATGCAAATCTCTTGTCATTGCTTCCAGCTTCCACCCGGCAGGCTCAAGCTCCTCTAATGCAAAGTCGAATAATGCCATATTATCTGTTTTGAACTCCAGTCTTCCTTCCGGTGCCAGAAATTCATTGTATCTTGCAAGGAATTCCTTTGACGGCAGTCTTCTTTTTGCATGGCGGTCCTTAGGCCACGGGTCCGAGAAATTCAAATATATCTTTGCTACCTCTCCTTTTGCGAATACCTCACAGATATCCTCTGCGTCCATTCTGATGAATTTGAGATTCGGAAGCTCTTTTTCCTCCATTTTTTGAATGGCACGAAGAAGAACGGTAGAATATTTTTCAATTCCGATATAATTAATCTCCGGATTCGCACTTGCAAGATCCATCATAAACCTTCCCTTTCCCATACCGATTTCAATATGGATTGGTCTGTCATTGCCGAATACTTCCTTCCACTTTCCCTTTTGTTCCTGTGGTTCATGTACAACAAAGCGGCTGTCCGCAATGACTTCTCTTGATCCTGTTACATTTCTTAAACGCATACTTTTCCTCTCTTTTTCTTTGATTTCTATACTGAGCGGTCAAAACCGCCAATCCTTTCTGTATGATTTTACACCTTATCACTTTTTTAGACAACCGAATCCATTTATGTATGGGAAAAAGATATTCTTCACTAAAAAAATCATTCTTTCTCTACTTATTTCCTCTAAAATAGTGTAAACTAATGTTATATTCAATACAGAAAGGACCTTATATTTTTACATGAGATTACGACATTCTTTTTTTCATATATATAAAAGGCTTCGCGTACTTACGCTTTCTTTTGTTCTATGCACAGCCCTGATGCTTTCCTCTGCTACAGCTTTCGCTGCGGTAGATTATGAGGCTGAAATGGCAAACAGAAAAGCTCTTCCCATCCAGTCAAATGAAATTCCCGGCTGGCCAGAAGGACCTGCTATCGGTGCAGAATCTGCCATATTAATGGAAATGAATACCCGCACGATTCTTTATGCGAAAAATATTGACGAAAAGATGTTTCCTGCCAGTACCACCAAGATTATGACCTGTCTTCTTGCGGCACAGTACTGCGACCTGAACGAAGCGGTTACCTTTTCTCACAATGCTGTTTATGATGTGCCAAGTGACGGCTCTAATATGGGAATGGACGAGGGTGAAGTCATTACCCTGGAACAGGCTATGTACGGAGTGCTTGTCGGCTCGGCAAATGAAGCTGCTTCTGCTGTCGGCGAGCATGTTGCCGCTTCTCTTGGTGAAGAAGCATCTGCCGCCGGCTTTGCTAAAATTATGAATGAAAAGGCAAAAGAGCTTGGCTGTATCAATACACATTTTATGAATGCAAACGGACTTCATGATGAGAACCATTATACCTGTGCCTATGACTTGGCTCTGATCGGCTGTGAATTTTTCAGTAATGAGATACTTTGCAAAATGTCATCAACCGCTACCTATAACATTCCGCCTACCGACACACAGCCTGATGATATCTGGATTAATTCCAAGAATCAGCTTTTAGAAAAAAGAGAGCTTGCATATCCCTATTTACTTGGCAGCAAGACAGGCTTTGTATCCCAGTCCCGGCAGACGTTGGTATCCGGTGCCGAGAAGGACGGTATACGGCTTGTTTGTGTTGTTTTTAAGGAGGAATCCCCTGCCCAGTTTGAAGACACTGTTAAGCTTTTTACTTATGGCTTTGAGAACTTTAAGAAATTAATGATTGATGATTACGAAACAAAATATTCGATGGACAACCTTGATTTGTTTGACACAGACAATGATTTGTTTGGTGATTCTACTCCCCTCTTGACGATGGAAGCGGATGCTTATCTTGTTGTACCGGCTCAGGTTGAGTTTGATGACGTTTCTTCCAGAGTTACCTATTCCGATGAAGAAAACTCTCATGTCATCGCAACCATAGAATACACTTATTCTGACACCCGTGTCGGTTCCTGTGACCTTACCTTTTCCGATACAAAGTCCGAGTCCTTTGACTTTTCCACGATGGACAGTACCTCCTCCGCGGAAACGGTTGAGGAGCCATCACAGGACGTTATCTTTGTTAATGTTAAAAAGGTTATCATTGGTGTCCTGATTGCCGCAGGAGTTGTTATTCTGCTTATGCTCTTCCTGTCTGTTCTTAACAGTTACAGCTTTTCATCCAAGGGTCAAAGCAGTAAGCGCAGAAAAGAACGTAAAAAAGAAGCCAGAATCGCCAAGAAAAATGCGCGCAGATACAAAAAACAGCAGCGAAAGCTGATGCGGGAAAAAAGAAACGCCTACAAGAAACGAAACGCTTCTTCCAGACGTAGATTTCGCTAAACTATTTTAGCTTTTTTCTTTTTTCCTTGCGGTTTTCCCTTGAATGTTCTTTTTTGTACAGAATCTCCTGCGCAGTTTCTTCATTTACCTGCTTCATTGTTTTTACAACGTAGACTCTGTCATCAACAGACTTTCGTATACGAATCTTTCCCTTGAGAAGACCGTGCTTCTCACAGGAAACAATGGTATAGTAATGCTTTGCATTCATGGAAAACCAGGGAATCTTCTTTTTCGTATTTGCACCGCACAAAAAGCATCTGGTAGATACGACCTCCCTGTCCTCCATGGCTGCAGGCTTATCCTCAAAGGTTCTGGAAATGTATTTTTCATAATCATCAAATATCGCATGAATCTCATCTGCCCTTGTCTGCGGCAACCGGTATGTGTCAAAGGAATAATTATGAAAAATAGCAGGATGATAAAAACGCTGCAATACCTTCGCCGTATAGTAGGCATCACTATCCGCACGATGGAAGGAAATATCCTTCTCGATTTCCAGATAATCAATGGCATATTCCAGAGTTCTTCTCAGCTTACGGTCCTCATAGGCGATACTGAACAGCTTCTGCACATCATAATATTTTAACGGCTTGTCTGTCAGCGGCTTCATTTGGTAATAATCCATATTCCGCTGAAGCTCCAGCAAATCAAGGTTTCCCCAGGTACAAAATATATAATCCTCTCCGCACCATTCCAGGAAATCCGTTGCTACCTCTGTAAAGGTTCTGCAATTGTTAAGCTGTTCTATTTTTAAATGAATTAACTCACCGGTTATCTGATGCATTTGCCGGAATACCTGTGGCTTAATTAACTCATGAAAGGATGCGACCTGCTTTTTCTCTTCATTCAGTTTTACGGCACCGATTTCTATTATTTCAAAAATCAGGCTGCTTTCCTCTTTGGTCTTGGAATCGGCTGCCTGATTCCATTCCAAATCCAAAACAATATAATTCACAACTCTCTCCCTCGCTGCTATTTTTGTTCTGTTTTGATAACAACGATATGTTGTCCGATTTCTATCTGAATCATATCACAAACATTTTTCAGGTACAAGTTGCAGTCACAAAATGACGATAACAAATGTAAAAATACTAATCATATATTGTTATTTTATGTCAATTTGAAAACACGAACTTGACATTTTGGATATTATTTTGATATTATTCCATTTCCTTCCTCCTTTATAATTCACTTATCAAAGAAAAGGAGGGTTTTCTTATGGTCAAGAAAGCAAAAAAATGGACAACTTTACTTCTTAGTGGCATTATGATGATTAGTTCATTACTCGTGAATCCTATTCAGGCAAATGCAGCTACACAGTTTACCGGGGATTACTTTGGTGTCGGCTTTGATTCTCATGAGTCAAGCAAAATGGAAAAGGCAGACGGCTGGTCAAACGGCGGTATGTTTAACTGTACCTGGCGTGCAGGCAATGTTTCCTTTTCAAACGGTCGTATGAAGCTTAAGATTGACAAGGATTCTAACGGGGGATACAGCGGCGGCGAATACCGTTCCAAGCAGACCTTTGGCTATGGTATGTATGATGTCAGCTTAAAGGCGATTAAAAATGACGGTGTTGTCACTTCTTTCTTCACATATACAGGACCAACTGACGGAACAGTATGGGATGAAATTGATATTGAAATTTTAGGTAAGGATACTACAAAGGTTCAGTTCAATTACTTTACAAACGGTGTTGGCGAACATGAATATGTTTATAACTTAGGCTTTGATGCTTCAAAGGACTTTCATCAGTACGGATTTTTATGGTTACCTGACAGAATCACATGGTATGTAGATGGTAAGGAGGTTTATACCGCAACAAAGGATATTCCTTCTACTCCGGGTAAAATCATGATGAATGTTTGGCCGGGAATCGGTGTTGACAGCTGGTTAAAGCGTTACAACGGTAAGACTCCTCTGACTGCAGAGTATGATTGGGCATCCTTTACCAAGGTTGATTACGGCAATTCCGGATTCAACAGCTCTCAGACATATCGTATTATCTCCAAGAAGAGCGGTAAGGCACTCGATGTAGCTTGGGGCTCACCGGATAACGGCGCTAATATCTTACAGTACAGCTATAACGGATATCAGAATCAGAAGTGGTATCTCGAAAAGCAGAGTAATGGTTCTTATGTCATTAAGAGTGCTGCCACAGGCAAGGTTGCTGACGTAGAAGGAAAGTCCAAGAGCAATGGTGGCGATGTTATTCAGTGGCAATATAACGGTGGTGCAAACCAGAAATGGTATATCGAATCTGTTGGTAACGGCTATTACAAGATTATCAATGTTCACAGCGGAAAGGCTTTGGATGTTGAGGGTGCATCAAAGGCAGATAACGCAGATGTTATTCAGTGGAATTACAGCGGCGGCGATAACCAGCTTTGGAAGATTGAAGCAGTTAACTAATTGATATTTCCCATTATCAATACATTACTACACAAAGAAGGGGCTGTGAAAAAAGCACTCCGCACAAAAGCAGTCCCTAGCTAATAATCGAT
>CAYLWP010000179.1:0-4968 GCA_964387365.1 uncultured Roseburia sp.
GAACCCACGTTAACGGTTTTGGAGACCGCTGTTCTACCGCTGAACTATGCCCCTAGAGCCTGTATTATGTAACTTATCTCGTCACTGACGAAGATTATAATAACATACCCTTTATCGAAATGCAAGCATTATTTTTGCAAATTTCACATTTCTTTTTTGCTTATTGTTTTTCCTTATTTGCCGCCTTTTTCAGCTGATCCTGTACAATATGTCTTCTTACAATACGCTCTGTATGGGAAATTAACACATACATGATTTCATCCAGATTCATACCTTTTTCAAAGGCATCCTTAAGTGCACTGTCCAGCCCGCTCTGTGAAAGCTCTGTATCAAATTCCATAGCGGTTTCATTTAAATTTGCTCTGTCTTCATTAAAAATGCTCATCGTTTCCCACCTCTCTTTTATTATGAATGCTATTCCAAGCCCGTTACTGTTCACTCGTACCTCGTTCCAGTAACACTTTATTACCTGTGTACAGTAACGCAAGCCCATCTTATAACCCACTCAAAGTTCGTCAATATGGCATATGTGACAAACATATATGTATAATTATACCAAGAACCCTATCCTGCGTCAATAATGCACATAAAGGAAGCAAAAATGGGCTGTGGAAAAATGATTTCTCATTTTTTCACAGCCCATTCTCCGGCTAAGCAGTTGTGAAATATAAATCTCCAATCTGGAAAGCCTCCTCGTGGAATGTATGATAATGTTCGCTTCGGAACCATAAAACATCTTCATCCACTGTATTATCATCCAAAGCTCTTGCTACCGCCTCTCTCACACTATCTGTAACCGGAACATTATTGATGATTCCATTACCTACACATGTGAACTGATAGCTTTGCCTTATAACCCCTTCTAAAGTATCCGGAAATATTGGTGACTCCATTCTGTTAAGAATGACACAAGCAACTGTGTACTGTGCTTCCGGACTCTCCCCTCGTGATTCAGCAGATACCACCTTCTCCATAAGCAGTATCTCTTCCTCGGTCAATGTTGTTTTTCTCTTTGCTTCCTCAACAACATTTGCTACGAGTGGCATCGACGCATCCTGAATCTGCGCCTGCTCATCTGCAATCACTCTGACACTTAATTCGCCAAGCATCTGCATCGCAACCACTTCTTCCTGACTTACAGGGTTCTCCTGCATAAGTGCAACTGTGGCCTGCGTGGTTCCCATTACTTGAGCGATTCCCTCTGTCCGAGGATCGTTCTCTTGTGGATAGCCCATACCGACGCTGAAAGTAACAGACATTGCGGTTACAGCACCCACGATTCTTCTAAACATATTACTATTTACCTCCGTCTGCCGATGGTGATATACACCTTCGGTGGCTAAAAGCCTCTGCTTCATTGACGCCTACTTTTACCAATTCATGCCATCTAAACATGAATTAAACAATTTTGAAATCATCGCTTAACAAAGTAGTAACATTTTCAAGTACAAGTACAAATTATATCAGCGAAAGGAAAAAAATCAACCCGTTTTTTGTACTTATTTCAGTGCAACGTCAGACTTTTGGTAAATACTTCGTGTATTTTTTTACATTTGTATGTTCAATTATGCTTATTTCTTTAATTTTTTGTTATTTTCTTTTTTCAACAAAGAACGTGCTTTGCACATTGTGCTCCTTCGTACCATGTAGCTTTCAGTGAACAGACTAACAGGAATAAAACTCCCTCACAAGGGCAATCAGATACTCCATATCCTTCACACCGGCTGTTTCATATGCTGAATGCATGGCAAGCTGCGGCAATCCAATATCGGCTGCCGGCATGGAAACCTGTGCCATCGCAAGATTTCCCAATGTAGAACCGCCTGTGATATCAGAACGGTTTGCATAGTTTTGCAGCGGAACATCGCAGTTTTTGCATAACAGCTTTACATAGGCTGCGGAATATGCGTCGGTTGCATACTTCTGGCTTCCATGATATTTGAGTACAACTCCGTGATTCAGCAACGGCTTATTCGTCGGGTCAGCCTTTCCTGCCTGATTCGGATGACAGGCATGGGCATTATCCGCACTTAGCATAAAGCTTCCGGCTATCCAGGTTCTTAACAGTGCCTTGGATACCTGCAATCCCTCCGCAATATTATCTAAGGTATCTCTTAAATAGGTGGAATCTGCTCCCTGCCTTGTCAGACTTCCGACCTCTTCATTATCAAAGATAGCAAATACATTAATCTGTTTTAAAGGCTTGGCATCCAGTATACCCTTTAATCCGCCATACACACAGCCAAGATCATCATACCTTGGTGACATGATAAATTCCTGTTTTGCACCGGCAAGTACTGCCTTTTCACAATTTTCCACAAAGAGGTCACCTGCCAGAATATCCTGTGCCTCTATTGTCTCTTCAAGCTCTTTGCTTAGAGCTTCCGCAATCATACTTTTTAGCGTCAGGGCTTCTTCACTCTTCATTGTCAGGAGTGGCAGCATATCAGTCTGCGGATTTAATGCCACACCGTTATTCATATCACGGTTCATATGAATGGCAAGATTAGGTATCATACAGATGTTATCTGCAAGCTTTACAGGATAAGAAACAATTTCTCCGGCTCTTTCCAGACAAACTCTTCCTGCTATTGTCAATGGACGGTCCATCCATGTCGATAAAATCATACCGCCATACTTTTCCGTATTTACCACGACATAGGCGCCTTCCTTATCCATTTCCGGATTCTCCTTAATCTTAAAGGCAGGGGAATCGGTATGTGCCGCGTAAATATGGAGACCTTCGACTTCTGCCACATCACAATTAGGAATTCGGAATGCAATCAGAGAGGAATCATTACGAATTACATAATATGCACTTCCCGGCTCTAATTGCCATATTTTTTTCTCATTCAGCTTGTGAAATCCCGCTTTTTGCAGCTTTTTTTCAACTTCACATACTGCATGGTAGCTCGTTATACTATTGTCTAAAAATTGCATTAGTTCTTGCATTTCCTGCATATTCCATCCCTCACTTCTATCTTTTCTGAATCATGTTTATACAGTCTCAGCAGCAAGTGCTTCGACCTGTCCTGAACAGTTCCTCTTTTCTTTCATATCCTGCATTATGCTTTCAAATATCATGTATACAATAACGTTTGTTTTTATTCTGCATACTTTTAGCTAAAAACATATTACTACAATACTTTTTCTTAACGACTAAATCAAATCAATCGCCTCTCCGATACCTGATATTCCAATCATACGAACCCCATCAACCGGCTCTAAGCTCTCCAAGGAAACCTTAGGTAGCACGATTGTTTCATAGCCCAGTTTTTTTGCCTCCAGCACTCGCTGTTCCACCTGACTGACTGCTCTCACCTCACCGCTTAAGCCTACCTCACCAAAACAGATTGTTTTTTCATCAATCGGACGGTTCTTGAAGCTCGAAACAATAGCAAGTACAATTCCCAAGTCGAGCGCAGGCTCATTGATTTTCATACCACCCGCTATGTTTACATAGGCATCACAGTCTCCGATCTGCATTCCCGCTCTTTTTTCCAGAACTGCCATGAGCAGATTCACTCTGTTAAAATCAGTTCCTGTTGTCTGCCTTCGCGGAATACCAAAGTTCGTTTTACATACCAGTGCCTGAATCTCGATTAAGATTGGTCTTGTTCCCTCTACGGAGCACACGACAACAGAGCCGCTTGCACCGACCGGCTTTCCGTTTAACATGAATTCCGAAGGATTGGCAACCTCTACAAGTCCTTCCTTTCTCATCTCAAATACGCCAATCTCATTAGTAGAACCGAATCTGTTTTTCACACCTCGAAGGATTCTGTATGACGCATGTCTGTCTCCTTCAAAATAAAGCACGGTATCTACCATATGTTCCAGAACACGTGGACCTGCCACAGTTCCCTCCTTGGTAACATGCCCCACAATGAAAATAGATATTCCAAGTCCTTTGGCAAGCTGCATAAATACATTCGTTGCCTCTCTTACCTGAGACACGCTTCCCGGTGCCGAGCCGACCTCTTCCTGATACATCGTCTGTATGGAATCGATGATTACAACCTCCGGCGCCGCACGTTTGATTGCTTCCTCTATCAGCCCGAGATTTGTTTCGCATAAAAGAAGCATATTATCCCTAAACTCACCGATTCGATTGGCTCGAAGCTTAATCTGCTTCAGAGATTCCTCTCCGGAAATATATAATACCTTATGCCCGGAGTTAGAAAGATTTCTGCATACCTGCAGTAAAAGAGTAGACTTTCCGATACCCGGATCTCCTCCCACCAGAGTCAGGGAGCCTTGAATAATACCACCACCCAGTACTCTGTCAAGTTCATTTATATTTGTTGAAATCCTGTCGCTTTCTTCCATGGAAATCGAACTGATTTCAACCGGCTTCGGTGCATCCTTATATGCTATGGTTTTTGCACTTCCGCCCATTCCGCTTCCTGTCACGCTAACCTTCTCTTCTACCAGCGTATTCCACTGCTTACAGCCCGGACATTGTCCCAGCCACTTGGAGGATTCATGTCCACATTCCTGACAATAGAATACAGTTGTTATTTTTCCCTTCGCCATATGATTATCTATACCTTTCCATTGCCCACAGGCACATTATTTTCTCGTAACAATTCCGAGTCAATCTCGAAAACACTTCGTATTTCCTCTTTTATTCAAATCGGGTAGGAGGTAGATAAATCATTATCTACCTCCTACCCGATTCACTTCTTATGCATTTACGCTTTCTTTACCAGCTTTACTTCAACCTCTCCGCTTCCCTCAAGCTCTACGCTGAGATTCAGTTTTCCGGAAAGATTGGTTTTCATTGTTCCGCAACTTGCACCGGCAACAATTACTTCATATTCGGAGTCATCTTCCAGACCGATGGTAATCTGGGCATCCTGCTTTCCTTCCACTGTAAATGTAACGCCTTCTGCGTTTTCAGCAAAATTAAGAACAGAAGTTCCCGGAACAGACTCATATAAAAATAATCCGTTCTTCTCCAGCTTT
>CAYLWP010000180.1:0-4944 GCA_964387365.1 uncultured Roseburia sp.
ATTATTAGCTAGGGACTGCTTTTGTGCGGAGTGCTTTTTTCACAGCCCCTTTTTTCCATTTATAATATCTCCAAAATCTCCTCCGGCTTTGTCACAAAGGTTGTAGCTCCATGCTCTGACAAAAGCTTCCTGTCACGGAATCCCCATAATACGGAAATACAGGGAATGCCGACATTTCCTGCCGTGGCAAGGTCCACTTCCGAATCTCCGATATAGACGGCCCCCGCCTTATCCTTTCCAAGCTCCTTTAATGCCTCTATAACTGTATCCGGTGCAGGCTTACGAAGTACGCCCTCGCTTTCTCCGATTGCGACCTCAACCAGTCCTTCAAAATACATTTGACTTAATTCCTTTACCGAAGAATCAATCTTATTGGAGACAATCCCCAGAGCATATCCCTTTGCCTTAAGCTCATGCATCAGAGCCACAACACCCTCATATGGTCTTGTTTTATCGTTGCAATGCTCCTCATAATACTCCTTAAAGGTGGCAAATACCTCTTCAAATCTTGGATTGGCTTCTCCCTTCGGGACGGCAAGAATCATAAGATTTCTTACGCCGTTTCCAACAAAGCATCGAACCTCTTCTATGCTCCTTGCCGGCATATCAAATGCCTCTAATGCGTAATTTACGGAGTCCGTCAAATCCTCCAGCGTATCTAATAGCGTTCCGTCCAAATCAAATATGACTGTATCAAACTGTTGCATAATCAAAAGCCTTTCTATACTAATCTATATGTTTTTCGTAAAATTCCAATATGGTATTCATATAAGGAATAAAGATATCATTTTGCGTAAAGAGGATATTGTGCTTGGCATCCTCAACAAAAACAAGCTGCACATTCGATGCTCTGGCTGCAAACTCATTCTGTCCGTTTGGCCCGACCGTCGTATCGTTTTCCGCCTGGAATAACAAGGTATCGGTTTTATAGCTCTCCGCATTTGCAAGCAGCTTTTTTTCCGATGCTATTCCTGCCGCAAGCCACTTATAATCGCCTCCGCTCATGCGATAGCGCTCGTCCGCCGCTTCGCATTGCATGATATAATCATACCTTGCCTTGCTTGTATAAGAGCTTCTCTCAAACCGGTATACCCCGTCATAATCAGAGAAACCGACAATAAAATCCTCTTCAAATCCAAACAGAAATGCCACCCTGGCAAGGGTATATGCCATATTGTTGGGCACTCCCTTAAACTCAATTTCCATCATGGGCGAGGTCAGAACCACCGCATCAAAAAGAGTGCTGTCCTCCTCAACCAAAAGTGCCGTAAGCTCGCCCCCCATGGAATGAGCATAGGCAAACAGCTTCTCTCCTTCCTTCAGAGCAGGCTTAACCGTCGAATGAAGAAAAAGCTTCAAATCATCTGTATATTCATCAAAGGAATCAATCGTAATCTTGGAAAGATTCCCGATAGAGCGATAGGAATATCCGTGTCCTCTGTGCTCCAGAGCACTCACAGAATATCCGCTTTTTACAAAATAATAGATTACCTCCCGATACTTATAAATACCATCCGTAAAACCATGCACGACCACAATATGTCCCTTGGAATTCTCTGTCAGATACTGCTCATAATAAATCTGCTGTCCATCATAACCTGCAAAATAGCCTGTCGTTTTGCGCTCATCCAGATAAGGATTCACGATATTGACCATATCCTCCTGCAGGGTTTCCTCTGAAAGGTAGAGTCCGTCGTTTTTCACCTTTGTTTTATCAAGTACCACCATGTCATCCGGCGCCTGAACTTTTTTCTCCGGCCAGCAAAGATAGCCGATTGCAGCCACCAGCACCAATCCGATGCCCGCTAATATCTTTTTCCTCTTCTTCACAATCTGTCACCTCATTTATGGCTCTGTTCTTCAGAACCGCACCCAATTTTGCCCGGCTCACTACTTACATTCTACCACTATTACGGCAAGAATAAAACACTTATTACTGATAGTGCTAAAGCTAACACATTCCTAGTACTAGCGCCCTAGGAATATGTCCAAAGCGCCAACCAGTAATGGCGCAAAAAAGCTCACTGCAACCGTACATAAAATCCCCCTTACCGACAGGCAATGACTCAACAGCCCGACCACCACTGTCATCGCCAAGGAAACCAAAAACATCTTCTTCACATAAGAAAACATTTTCTCCATACACCACAGCTTCCATGTCTTTGCATCAACCGGAAGATATTTCAGTCTTTCCGGAAAACGGTGCATCTTCTCATTTTCCTTAAAGCTTCGAAAAGGCGTGATATACCAAGTCGTTGCCATAATACCTGACACTAACACTCCATAAAGCAAGAAGTAATTTCTCTCCATCAATAACTCATACAACACAGCGGTACACATCACATGTATAAAGGCGAACATTCCCGCAACCAAAGTACAGCCCTGTCTGTCCCATTCCTTTATCTTATTGTATTCCCGGCAAAAATCATCTATTTTGCCAATCTGCTCCTCATTTCGTTCTATCCTCATCCTGCTTCTCTCCCTGTAAAATTGCATGACATATAAATCTTAACACATTTGCCAAGCTCCTGTACCGTAACATTTTATACAAGTGCCTCTCGAAAGCTTTTCATCCGCCCATGCTCCATAATACCGACATAATCCATCTTCCGGCTGATTTCTTCCCTGATATGACTTGTCATCAGCACGGATGCCTCCTCGGTCGCAATCACTTCCTGCAATATCTTAAAGAAATCAATACGAAATACCGGGTCCATGCCCGCCGTCACCTCATCCAGCAAATACAACACCGGATGATGTGCTATGGCAAAGGCTAGCTGAAACTTCATCATCTCACCTCGCGAAAGCTTTCCCACCGTTTTTCCGGTCGTCAGTCCCATCTTCTCCAGCATGCTTCGGAACAGTTCACTGTCCCAGTTATCAAAGAAGGGGCTTAACAGCTTTTCATTCTGTCCGATGGTCAACTCATTAAAATAAGCATTGTCCTCGGAAACATATCCTAATTGATTCCGCATCTGTATATGATTTTCCCTGATATCCACGCCTTGCAAGCGAATAACTCCCTTGTAGCTTGCGTCCGGCTCCATAATATATCGAATTAAAGTCGTCTTGCCGGCTCCATTTTCTCCCGCAAGACCCATGATATATCCTGCAGGTAGCGAAAAGCTGATATCCTGCAGACAAAAAGCTTTGCCCGGGCGCTTTTCGATTCCCGTTACCTGTTCAAATTCTAAAAGCATTGTCGTTATCTCCTTCGTATGTCGCTTTTTCCTATCAAAAAAGCTTATCGCTGCTCTCCGTAAAGAGCTTCTACCATTTCCACCACATCATCAAGGCTTAAACCTGCTCTCTTTGCGCCGAGTATCCATTTCGCCATTCTCTCCTCCAGCATCATCAATTGCTTCTCCCTTAGATAATCGGTATTGTATTCACATACATAGAAGCCTTTTCCGGCAACGGAGCGGATTAATCCCTCTTTTTCCAGTTCCTCATATGCACGCTTGGTTGTAATGACGCTTACCTGTAAATCCGCTGCCAGCGCACGAATGGACGGTAATGCTTCCCCTGCCTGCAGCTCATGCGTGACAATGGCATCCTTGAGCTGATTTACAATCTGTTCATATATAGCCATGGTTCCCTGTGGCTGAATCAAAATCTTTAACATGACCTTCTCCTCTCACAATCGGCTTAGCTCTGCGTTTCCTTTACAATCATAAAGCGTTATGTTCTGATTCATGAATCATTTTGTTCGAAAGCGGCATAAGTATTGATAGATAAATAATCCAATAAAAAGCCCCAAAGCCCTGTATCCTTTTTGCACAGCCCACGATATTTTTCCAGCGAAAGCTTCTGATATAATCAAACAATACTCTTTTTAGCATACTTTTTCTCTCCCTTGCCTCTTTTGGAAATAAAATACATCAATTCTTCAATCGTCGGTATGGTAAAGGTAAGCACCTTATCATAAGGATATCTCGGATAGTAACGAATCAATGCCTTTGAGGTATAGGCTCCCTCTTCCATATGGATGACATCCTCTTTGGGAAGAAGTCTGAGCTTATAGGTTTCTCCCGAAACCAGCCGGTAGGTATCACGAAGTGTTTCTATATCCATGGAAAACAGCGTCTTGCCCTTCTCTATATAAGTAATGTAATCTGCGATTCTGTCTAAATCGTCCGTCAGGTGTGTTGCCAGCAATACACTATGCTTACCATCTGCAATAAAATCCTTCAGCATCAGCAAGAATTTATCCCTGAAGTCCGGATCGAAATTACCTGTTGCCTCGTCCAATACAAGCAGTCTAGGACTATGCGACATTGCAAAAGCAAACTGGAACTTGAGCTCCTCGCCCCTAGACAGCTCCCTATACTTTTTCTCGCCGGCAAGCTGAAAGCTTTCTAACAGTTCCTCCAATCTTTCCTTACGATACTGCGTATAAAAGCTTCCGTAATAATTCGCATTCTCCATTAAGGTAAGATGGCCTTCAAACAGTCTCTCCTGTAAAACAAAACCTATCTCCTCATGGATTACTCTCTCTTGGGCTGCATAGTCTCTGCCAAATACGGAAACGCTGCCTGTATCCGGCTGATACAGTCCTAAAATCATATTAATCAAGGTTGTCTTACCGGCACCGTTCGGACCAACCAGTCCCATAATATATCCTTCCGACAGCTCCATATTCATTTCCTCTAACTGAAAGCTCTCTATTTTCTTTGAAACTCCTGTAAGCTTAATCATATCTTTCGACCCCCCGTTCCGAACTGCTGTGTATATTCACTGTGCATACCGTATATATACATATATACAGCATATGTACAAATATGTCAAGCAATTGTCGCATAAATATTTACAAGCCTCCGCTATTTCTTCCTTATCCGAGCATATGAAAGAATTGGAAGCCCGGCTTGCTAACAAAGGATAAAAAATTTGGGGCTGTGAAAAAAGCACTCCGCACAAAAGCAGTCCCTAGCTAATAATCGATAT
>CAYLWP010000181.1:0-4915 GCA_964387365.1 uncultured Roseburia sp.
TTCCAATACCGTCCGTGGCAACCATTAAAGTCAGCAAGGAAGGTAAAACGGCAGTATTTGATACAACGGTAATTCATATAACAGACGATAAGTATATGTATGTGATGCCAATCAGAGAACAGGATAAGCTGGTTAATTTCGAGGGAGAAGGTATGTTCCGCGAGATTAAGGTTCAGTTTGCGCCGTATGAGGTGTACATCTGGAAGAACATTACGATTACGAAGTTTGTTGAGGACGGAAGAGTTTTCTTGAGAATCCGGACAACAACTCCGGGCGTTCGTTCTAATTCATGGAAGGATCGTGCTCCTAAGTCAGAAAAGAAGGAAGTCCAGGAGGCAGAATGAAAAACAGAATCCTATCAGCAATCGTATTGCTTACAATAACAGTGATGACACTGACTGCATGTGCGGATAAGATACCTGAATCAGTGCAGACAAAGGTAGAAGAAAAAAAGGAAGAGGTAACAAGCAAGGTAACTGAGGAGATAAAGCAGGCAACCATAGCGCAACTCAAGGATTTTCTTCAAAGCGATGAACTGCAGAATAATTTAGGGTTCTCCGAGGAGCAGCTGGCAGAGGTTGAGCAGTCACTCGAGCAATATATTGAGAATTACGAATTGGATACGGATTCCCTGACCAGGGTCGCAGGGGAAATAAAAGACCTGTTTGACAAAGCGCAGGAGCTGTCTCAAGAAGATCTTCAGAGTAAGCTCGATGAGATTTTACAGAAATAAGATAAAAAACCGGCTATCATATCAAAATGACAGCCGGTTTCTTTATGCTTTAAAACATGTTTTAATCCATTCTGACAATATCCAGATCAGGATAATTGCGTAAGTCAAAGTATTGATTATTGCAGTAAATGGTCGGTCTGGAAAGCTGATCCAAGTGAATTTCCGTAACACGACCGATGGCATTGTTGCTTAAGCATACACGTCTGTCGATGTAACTGTCTGCAATTCTCCGTAAAATAATTACGGCATTTTTTTCTCCGTATTTATACAGTCCTTCCTTTTCAAAAATACCGATAGCCTGGAACGGCGTTTTTGCGGTACGATGGGCACGCGGATGCGTCATCGCCTCGTAGGTATCTACAATTCCTGCAAGCAGGGCATAAGGAGTAATGCGGTCCTCCTTGATACCGGCAGGATAGCCGCTTCCGTCACAGCGCTCATGGTGCATAATCAAAACGCTGATTACATGCGGCGGAACATTTTTACTGCGAATCAAATCGTAGCCCTGATGGATATGGTGCTGCATCAGAATCAGTTCTTCCGGGGAAAGCTGCCCCTGTTTCCAGATAAGCTCATCAGAAAGCTTGATTTTCCCGACGTCAAAGAAAAATCCGCATAAGGTAATCGTATCTAAGTCCTCTTCCGGAAAGTCACACCATTTTGCAAAAACATAGCAGAGTAATCCGCAGTTAAAGCAGTGGGTATAGGTAATCTGACTTTCGTTTGCCATTAAGTTATATAAGTAATCCAGAAGCTGTTCATCGTTTCTTACCGCAGCCAGAATGTTGTCCCGTAAGGACATAAACTTCTCTATATTAACATCTAATCCTGATTCGATATTGCGAAGCATTTTTCCGAAAGAGGAAAGTGCAGAGGAGTATACCTCCTGAAAATGCAGAAAATGAGGGTTGCTGTTTAAATGATGATAGCGTGTCATTCCTACTTCCAAGGGCTCCGACAAAGGAACACTTTCAATATTAAACTGCTGCAGCAGTTTAATCTTTTCATTCGTCAAGAGAGTATCTGCTTTTACCAGAATTTTATTATCATCTGTAAAAATATCTTCATAAATAACCATTCCCGGAGAAAGGGAATTCACGGAAAGTGTATACATAGACAACGCTCCTTTACTTTTTTGTAAGCCAAAATGCTGCGAATTTTTGTTTCGGCTCCATGATTTATAAAAATTATACTACAATAGTCAGAAAAATGTAAAGTTTTGTATAAATATCACAAAAATATTGTGCTAAAATTTGCCATGACTTTCTAACAAAAATGTTGCATATTAAAAATACTTATGTTAACATAAGAAAGTAAAGTTAATAAATTTGAAAGAGCGACATCTATGGAAAGTTATTTGAAATACATCTTAGGATTGCATGTTGATATAAAGACATGGAATGACACAGGCACTTTACCGGATGAGCTTAGAGAAGAACGGGAATTTTATCTTCTCGAAATATGTGGCATAACTTGCCTTGTAATCACAATGTCGGCATCTGAGTTTCAGATGTCTGTTTTCATGAGAGAGCGTGAACAGCTTCAGGCACATTGTAGGTTACCCATTGTCATTTGTTTTGACAGAATAACCTCCTATCAGAGAAAGTGCCTGATAGAGGGCGGTCAGGCGTTTATCGTGCCTGACAACCAACTCTTCATGCCGTTTCTTGGTATGGCACTGCAGGAGCATTTTAAGGCGCAGGCAGTGGCAGGTAAGCAGTTAACGGCAATGGCGCAGTATATCCTTCTTTATTTTATTTATGACAAGGAGGGAGGATATCATTCCAAGCTTGAGATATCAAAGGATTTGGATATTTCGCTTATGAATGTGACGCGAGGAGTTCAGGAGCTGGAGGAACTGGGATTACTTGTGACTAGGAAAAAGGGTAGGAGCTCCATGGTAACCATGAGTATGGAGCGGGAAACATTGTTGGATAAAGCGAAGCCATATCTTCGCAATCCCGTACAGAAGCGCCTTTTCGTGAAGGCGGAAGACTGGATTCTGGCGTTACCACCGGCCGGCAGGGAAGCAAGGCAGGCAGATACGGGTTCAGGAATGGAATCAAATTCTCTAGGGTATCATATTCGTGCAATTGAGAAGCGTGAGTATCTGAATACAGCAGATACTATGACATTTATTGATCCCGCATGGGATACAGAAGAGCCGTATATCGAGTTGGAGGTCTGGCGATATGACCCGACCAGATTTGCGGGCAAACATACCGTGGATTCAATTTCATTGTCATTATCATTCATGGGAGAAGATGATAATGCTATGGAACTGGACATAAATAAGCTTTGAAGAGAAAAATGACGCACCTTGAAAAGAAACTACATGGAATTATTGTGAAAAGTGTTTAAAAACAAGGGGTAGTTCTGTGCATTTTTACGAAATTATCATAATTGAGCAAAAATTGTTTAAAAATGTTGAAAAATTTTGAAAACTGCGCTATTATTATCTCAACAATCAGGAAATATCTACAAGAGAACTAATTATGTTAACATTTTGCTAGAGAAGTGTGACTTGAATGATTGACATAAGCACATTGAAAAAGGGTTGAAAGGGGAACAACATCATGGTAGTAGCAAAAGAAAAGGTAGTAAAGAAGATTGAAATCGCAAACAAGAAACCACTTATCAGAAAGAATCAGGAAACCGGAGAAATGGTAGCAGGATTCCTGGATCCGGAAACGGGTGTATTTGAGGTGGCCATGGAAATCGCAGACGAAAGAGATATCGATGAATTTCTTGACCAGTACGATTTATCAGTAGTCATGATCTCTAAGATGTAAAAACTTTATATTGGTTACAGGTGCATTCAAAGCTTATAAACCGGAAGTAGATGGGACTGCTTCCGTTTTTTTAATGCAACTTTTGTGTGTTTTGCAGGCGGTACTGTTTTGGCGTGATATTTTTGTATTTTCGAAAGGTCTTAATCATATGACTGCAGTCGGAGAAGCCTGTCTGCTGACTGATATAGGCAAGGTCATAATCACTGAAAAGCAGTAAATCTTCTATTTTAGTCACTCTGATATATTCAATGTATTCCTTGCACGAACGACCATAGAGCTGTTTGAACTTCTTTGCGAAAAAGGAATAGCTCATATTGCAGCGAACGGCAAGCTCGTCTACCCTGAGAGCCTGATTGGAATGCGCATCGATATATTCGGTAATTGTTTCTATAGAATGGTACGGAGGCTCTGACGCTGTTTTGGAAGGAATAAAGCCGCCCAGTCGCCAGATACGCACCATGGCAAGCAACAGACAGGTAATTGCGGCGTGCATGGCAGTCAGATAACCATATCCTCTTTGCGTGCATTCGTTGGTGCAGGCGCGAATATATCCTTCGATAGGATACTTTTGCAGCTGCGTGGCCGTAAAGTGAATCGATGCACGCTCATCTGCAAATGCCTGCTGAACAACAGACTTCAGCTGTGGAGCAAGGCCGGCATCCTCGTGAAAACGGTTCAAATCAAACTTAATAACATAATACCGGGGTCTTTCACCGGGAGCGGCATAGATAGAATGAAGTTCCTTCGGAGGAAGACTAATCATGTCGCCGGGCTTCAGGGTATATTCCTTACCCGAACAGTTGACAAGTACGGTATCGTCGAGAGTATACAGAATTTCCATATAATGATGCCAGTGCTGACGCACCGGAAAAGTATGAACTGCAGAATCGAAAATAAATGCTTCATAGGGAGAATTCAGGATATCTCCGTATTCAAATAAGTAGTGCATGTAAGTGTTACCTCCTTGTCCGTATAATAAATTTTAACCTCAATTCTTAATATAAGCTAATTACGCATATCTTAGGCTTTTTGCCGATATACCGAGTTATATTTGTTTAAATACAGTTTACCATAAAGAATGACGGCATGCTATCTTTATCAGTGAATCGAGCGGAAGAGAAAAATCCGCATGAAAATAGCAGACAAATTATTTGACAAATTATTGAATAAACTGCTTGACATGGCAGAATAATTCGTGTAAAATGCATCTTGTTGTGAAACGGTGTACGAGAATACACGATGCCCAGATAGCTCAGTTGGTAGAGCAGAGGACTGAAAATCCTCGTGTCACTGGTTCGATTCCGGTTCTGGGCACTGGTAAGGAATTAACTTTACTTGCGGGTGTAGTTCAATGGTAGAACACTAGCCTTCCAAGCTAGATACGTGGGTT
>CAYLWP010000182.1:0-4812 GCA_964387365.1 uncultured Roseburia sp.
GTAGATGAGATGCTGGCTATATTAAGTGATAGAAACGCAATTATGCGCAAAAAGGAAGCAGAGCACGCACAGGAAAAGATTAATGAAATATATAGATTTGGATTAGATATAGAGTAATTAAAGAAATATCCTTTTTTAATTTAGTCATAACATACTTAATTTTATCTTTTTTGGCGAAATGATAAAATTGAATTGACGATGATATAATTAAAGATTAAGGGAAGAATGAGCAGATTGCTCACATTATTACTTCTTTATATAGCGGGATATATCGTGGGTAAGTATATAAGTATAGAAAAGCTTATCGAAAGATTCATATTATGAGTGTTTACAGCTGAGTTCGCTTAAATGGTATGAAGGAGAAAATGATTATGAGACACTTGCAGACTTACTTGAGTCAGGACAGATTACAAAAATCGGTGGTGGAAGATACACCAAATATATATGGAATAATTAAGGATTGGAGAAAGATATGATTACAGGCGCATTGAAGAATACGATGGATAGTTTCGGCTAAAATGTAATAGGAATACAAATTAGCCGAAATCTTGTTACTGTGTATAATAACGCTTGTTTTTATTTTGCTACCTGAGTAGAATATGTATTATCCACCAAATCTTTATATGGTACATACTCATCTAATTCTCCGGCTTCCATAAGGATATTCTGCAGGAGCTTGAAGCTGTCCTCGGAGAAAACGAGGTCTGTTTTCCAGGTGTCCTGAGTATGGTATCTTTCTACGATAGTAGTGATGGTTGCAAGTTCTGTCTCAGGGAACTGCTCTTTAATAACACTTGCTATTTCGTCGGACGTATGAGAATTTACATAGTCCATTCCTTTTTGCAAAGCTTTTGTAAAGCTGAGCAGAATATCACTGTTTTCGGTGAAGTAGCTCTTTCTTGCACAGAATGCGGTATATGGAACATAGCCGGAATCAGTACCGAGAGATGCTACGATATAGCCCTTACCCTGTTCTTCGAGTGAGGTCGCATGTGGTTCGAATTCGACAGTGAATTGAGTGTAGCCGTCATCACCTTCCTTGGCACTGGAAAAGGCAGCGGCGGTGGAACCAAAGTCAATGCTGGTGTCAATGCTGAGGTCGGTGTCCGGTTTCAGGTTGTTCTTTTTCAGGATGTATTCAAATACCATCTGGGGCATACCGCCCTTTCTGCCGCCCAGAACTGTGGAGCCCTTTAACATGCTCCAGTCAAAGTTCTCGATTGGTTCACGACTTACAAGGAAATTGCCGGCACGCTGGGTAAGCTGTGCAAAGTTAACAGCATAATCCTCGGCACCCTGCAGATAGGTGTAGATAGAGGATTCGGAACCCATGAAACCGATGTCTGCTTCACCGCTGAGTAAAGCGGTCATGGTTTTGTCTGCACCATTACCGGTTACAAGGTCTAGGTCAATGCCTTCTTCTGCAAAGTATCCTTCTTCAATAGCAACATACATGGGTGCATAGAAGATAGAGTGAGCCACCTCGTTCAAGGTAACCTTCTGTAAGCCGGCGTCAGAATCTGATTTTCCACAGCCGCATACAAGGGAAGAGAAAAGTGTAGTGGTGGTAAGTAGTATGAGAAGTGTCTTTGGTTGTCTCTTTTTCATAATTGGTCCTCGATTTCTTCTTTGCTTTCAGCATATGCAGTTTCTGATAAAGTGTTCCTTTGGAATAAATAACTATTCTCAAGAGGCTCATTTTCTGCTATACTGAGTTGACAATAACGGAAAGGATGTAATGTCATGAGTTTATATGATTCATTAAATGAACAACAGAAGAAGGGCGTATTTACTACACAGGGACCTGTTTTGATTCTTGCAGGAGCAGGTTCAGGTAAGACAAGTGTATTGACAAGACGTATTGCCTATTTAATAGAGAACTTAGGTGTGAATTCATGGAATATCATGGCGATTACCTTTACGAATAAAGCTGCCGGAGAGATGAAGGAGCGAGTTGATAATATCGTGGGTTATGGGGAAAGTGTATGGGTTGCAACCTTTCATTCGACCTGCGTGAGAATATTGAGAAGACATATTGACAGATTGGGTTATGATACGAACTTCACGATATATGACACGGATGACCAGAAGAGTGTTATGAAGGAGGTTTGCAAGAAGCTGGAGATTGATACGAAGCAGCTCAAGGAAAAGACAATCTTAGGTGCAATTTCGTCTGCGAAGGACGAGCTGATATCTCCATTGGATTATGAAATGTCTGTTATGGGAGATTTCACAAAACGGAAGATTGCGAATGCTTACAAAGAATATCAATCGTTATTAAAAAAGAATAATGCATTGGATTTTGATGATATTATAGTGAAAACAGTAGAGTTATTTAAGTGTTGCCCGGATGTATTGGAGAATTACCAGAACCGTTTCCAATATATTATGGTTGATGAGTATCAGGATACCAATACGGCACAGTTTGAATTGATTCGTC
This sequence comes from uncultured Roseburia sp., assembly GCA_964387365.1. Classification (GTDB taxonomy): domain Bacteria; phylum Bacillota; class Clostridia; order Lachnospirales; family Lachnospiraceae; genus COE1. The sequence goes on from CAYLWP010000182.1 coordinate 2,441, forward strand.
TGCTGGCATCGAAGAACCGCAACCTGTGTGTTGTGGGTGACGATGACCAGTCCATCTATAAGTTCCGTGGTGCGAATATCAGAAATATTCTTGACTTTGAAAAGGTATACCCGGATGCAACAGTAATTAAGCTTGAGCAGAATTACCGTTCAACGCAGAATGTTTTGGATGCTGCCAATGCAGTAATCCAGAATAACATCGGGCGTAAGGACAAGTCACTCTGGACTGAGCAGGGAGCCGGAAACAGGATTCATTTCAGACCGTTTGATTCTGCCTTTGAAGAGGCTGAATACATAGCAAGTGATATTAAAAGAAAAAAGAGACAGGCGGAGAGCGATTACGGGCAGTGTGCAGTACTCTATCGAACCAATGCCCAGTCCCGTTTATTGGAAGAAAGCTTTATCAGAGAGAATATTCCATATGATGTTGTTGGCGGCGTAAACTTCTATTCAAGGAAGGAAATCAAGGATGTTTTAGCCTATCTGAAAACGATTGATAATGGTAAGGATGATCTCGCTGTTAAGAGAATTATCAATGTTCCGAGACGTGGAATCGGAGCGGCAAGTATTCTGCGCGTACAGGAATATGCGGATAGTCAGGGTGTTAGCTTTTTTGAGGCATTACAGCAGGTGGATGAGATTCCCGGCTTGGGACGGGGAAAGGCCTCTGACAAGCTCAAGGACTTTGTGACTATGATTCAGATGTTCCGTACAAAGCAGCAGTTCTGTTCGTTGGAAGAATTAATAACGGATGTTCTTGAAACAACTCAGTATGTGAAAACATTGGAGGAATCTGATGAAGAGGATGCAGAAGACCGATTGCAGAATATCGACGAGTTCATTACCAAGGTAGTGAGCTTTGAGCAGACAAGGGATGAGCTCGGTGAAGAAATCACGCTGTCAGCTTTTCTGGAAGAGGTTGCACTGGTAGCGGATATTGACGGTGTGGACAAGGATGACAATAAGGTTCTTTTGATGACGATTCACAGTGCCAAAGGATTGGAATTTTCACAGGTTTATCTGGCAGGTATGGAGGATGGCGTATTCCCAAGCTATATGACAATTACTTCTGATGATCCGATGGAGATAGAGGAAGAGAGACGCCTGGCATATGTAGGTATTACCCGTGCAAAGGAAGACCTGACGATTACCTATGCCAAGGCAAGAATGATAAGAGGTGAGACACAGTACAATCCTGTGAGCCGCTTCGTAAAGGAAATCCCGCAGGATCTGATGGATAACAAGCTACCGTCTGTCAGAAAATGGGATATGGATGAATACGATACAGATTCCTATGAAAGAAGTCACTTTAAGGCGAAGCCATTTCAGACAGGTACTTCACAGAGTGGCTTTGGCGCAAGGACTCCGCAAAGAACACAGATAAATGATACTGTTTTTGATAAGCCGAGGAATAATTGGGAAATGGCAGCAACCAGAATGAATAATTGGGAAGCTGCGGAAAAGTCGGTGAATAACCGGACTACACCTTCCAAAACAACAATCTCGCAGCAAACAAAAACAAGCGTTATTAAAACGAAGCCGACGAAAGATATTGCTGATATCATCAGTTCTCGCCCTAAGGCTGTGGTTAAGAAGAAAGAGACTCCGGCAGCGAATAAGCCTTATATTGCCAAGTCATTAGATGGATTGACAAAAGGGATGCCGGCTGTGGAGGGCGACCTTGCTTATCAGGTCGGAGACAGAGTGCGTCATATCAAGTATGGTGACGGTACTGTGCTGAAGATTGAAAAGGATACCAGAGACTACAAGGTAACGGTTGTTTTTGATGCGGCAGGTAATAAGATTATGTATGCCGCGTTTGCAAAGTTGAGAAAAATCTGACATTTTGAACACAAAATAGTAGTAAAGAATTTAAAAAAGTGTTATGATAATATTAATACATTTCTTGTGGAACAATATGAGAGTGGGCATATACAAGAGATAAGTAAAAATAATGATGGAAAGTGGGGCATTTGCGATGAAAAAATTTGATGATTTCGTTGAATATCTTCAGGAGAAGGATTTATTAAGCAAGAATACAGTTGTTAAAAAGGAAGAAGATAAGTGTGCTAACGTATTATTATGGGTGTTGGCAGTGATTGGTGCTGTTGCAGCGGTGGCAGCGATTGCGTATGCGGTTTATCGTTATATGACACCTGATTATCTTGAGGACTTCGAAGACGAGTTCGATGATGACTTTGAGGATGATTTCTTTGAAGATGAGGAAGACGAAGAGCCTGCGAAGGAAGAGGAATAATCTGCTGTATATCAGATAGAATATGAAATGCTTTGGGGTGCTGATTGTAGCACCCCTTTTATGTATGGGCTTTAGCCTGTTGAGGGCATTGGAGTTTTTCGCGTTCCGAAAAATGG
>CAYLWP010000183.1:0-4730 GCA_964387365.1 uncultured Roseburia sp.
ATATTAAGAATCAGCTGGCAAGAAAGATTAATCTTAGAAATACGCCGGAGATTCGTTTTATCATAGATCAGTCAATTGAGTATGGTGTATCCATGTCGAAGCTGATTGATGATGTCAATCGTGCGGACGATGAGAAGCATGTTGACGATGAAACACAGGAAGATATCGGGGGAAATTAAGTTTTCCCCGATTTATACGGGAAGTTTGATAGAGTAATCTGGAGTGCGTGCTGCATTCCGGATTATTCGTGTATAGGGATGAAAGGAGAGAAAGGATGCTTCAGCTGTGGAAGGAATGTGAGGGAGCAGATAATATTGTGATTTCAGGTCATATCAGACCGGATGGTGACTGTATTGGTTCCTGTATGGCGACCTATCTTTTTTTGAAAAAGGTAATGCCACAGGCAAATATCAGGGTGCTTTTGGAACAACCGGCAGATATTTTTTCCTGCATTCATGACTTTGACAAGATTGAAACAACGTGCCCGACGGAAGAGGTGCCGGACGTTTTTATTGCCCTTGATTGTGAAAAAACAAGACTGGGTGATGCTGAAGCCTTATTTGACAAGGCGAAGAAAAGAATCAATATCGATCATCATATCAGTAATGCACAGGGCTGTGGCGATGTGAATTATGTGGTGCCGACAGCAAGCTCTGCTTCTGAGCTGGTATATGATGTGATTGATAAGGAATACCTTGATGTGGAGATTGCAAAGGCAATCTACATAGGAATTATTCACGACACGGGAATTTTCCAGTATTCCAATACATCCCAAAAGACTCTGCAGATTGCCGGAGAACTGATTTCCTATGGCTTTGATTTTCCGACTATTATTGATGAAACCTTCTATGAAAAGACTTATGTGCAGAATCAGATTTTGGGCAGAGCCTTACTGGAAAGCATTATTTTCATGGATGGAACATGCGCGGTCAGCTATCTCGACCAGAAGACAATGGCATTTTATAATGCAACCTCTAAGGATCTGGACGGCATTGTTAATCAGTTGAGAATTATCAAAGGCGTAGAATGTGCTATTTTTATGTATGAAACGGATGTGCAGCAGTTCAAGGTAAGTCTGCGCTCTTGTAAGTATGTCGATGTCAACAAGGTTGCTTCCTACTTTGGCGGAGGCGGTCATGTGAGAGCGGCAGGATGCACCATAAACGGCTCATTCCATGATGTAGTAAACAATTTGTCTAAGCACATTGAAGAACAGATGTTAGCGTACCGTGGAAAATAGTAAATAATAAGGAATACGAAATTGGTTAACGGAATCATAAACATATATAAAGAAGCGGGATTTACCTCACATGATGTGGTGGCCAAGCTTCGTGGAATTGTAAAACAAAGAAAAATTGGACATACAGGAACACTTGATCCGGATGCAACCGGTGTATTACCGGTGTGCTTTGGGAATGCAACGAAGCTCTGCGATATGCTGACGGACAAGAGTAAGGAATATGAAGCAGTTCTGCTTCTTGGGGTAACAACGGATACGCAGGATATGAGTGGCACTGTTTTAACACAAAGGGAAGTTACCTGTACGGAAGCGGAGGCCCGAAATGCTGTTTTGAGCTTTGTTGGCGGCTATGACCAGATTCCGCCTATGTATTCGGCAATTAAGGTTAACGGCAAGAAGCTGTATGAGCTTGCGAGAAAAGGCGTTGAGGTGGAGAGAAAGCCAAGACATGTAGAGATTCCTGCTATTGAAATCATAGAGTGTGAGCTCCCGGAGATTCGTTTCCGCGTATCCTGTTCCAAGGGAACCTATATCCGTGCGTTATGTGCGGACATCGGAGAAAAGCTCGGATGCGGTGCCGCTATGAAGAGTCTTGTAAGAACCAGAGTCGGAAATTTTCGTATCGAAGAAGCGTGGAAGCTTTCAGAGATAGAAAAAATGGTGGCGGACGGTAATCTGCCTGATTATGTGGTAGCACCTGACAGGGTTTTTATGGAGTATAGAAAGGTCACGGTAAAACAGGCATTTGAAAAGGCGCTTTCCAATGGAAATAAGCTTGGGCTTGTTCAGGTGATTTTTGAAACAGAGCAGGAACTCTCTGACGGAGAAATGCTCCGTGTATACAGCAGTAAGGAGGCCTTTACCGGCGTGTATACTTATGTGGCTAAGGAACATACACTCAAGCCATATAAAATGTTTTTTGAATAAGTGAGCTGAGGATTTGCATGAAGATTATTAAAGATACGACAGAATTTTATATAGAAGAAGCTACAGCAGTTGCAATAGGAAAGTTTGACGGATTTCACTGCGGACATCAAAAGCTCCTTTTAAGGATGCAGGAGCAGAAGGAAAAAGGTCTGGCGACAGTTATTTTTACCTTTGTGCCTTCACCTGCTGCCTTTTTTAGCAAGGAGAAGCTCAGAGAGCTCACGACCATAGAAGAAAAACGTGCTATTTTTGAAAAGGCGGGAATTGATTATCTGATAGAGTATCCCTTCTATCAGGAAACTGCCAATATAGAACCGGAAACGTATATCGAAGAGGTTTTGGTAGAACGATTACATGCAAAATGCATTGTTGCAGGTGATGATGTTTCGTTCGGACGCAGAGGTGCGGGAGATTGCAGGCTGCTTACGGAGAAGTCAAAGGTCTATGGCTATGATGTGGTGATTATCGATAAGGTGCAGTATGAGGGACGGGAAGTTAGTTCAACATATGTGCGCGAAGAGGTAGCAAAGGGCAATATGGAGCTGGTGCATCAGCTTCTTGGCATCCCGTATCATGTCGGTGGTACGATTGTTCATGGAAAGAGGCTTGGCAGGACACTTGGAATGCCTACGGTGAACCAGATTCCGATGGAAGAGAAGCTTCTGCCGCCTAAGGGTGTTTACTATTCCTATGTTATGCTTGGAGAAAGACGTCTGCCTTCCATAACGAATATAGGAATTAAGCCAACCGTGACGGATGCACTTGTCATGGGCGTGGAAACCTATATTTATGATTTTGATGAAGATGTTTACGGGGAAGAACTGGAAGTTTATCTCCTGTCCTTTAAGAGACCGGAGATGCGGTTTGATACTGTGGAAGCTTTGAAACAACAGATGGCCAAGGACATTGCAGCCGGAAGAAAATATCATGGATTAAATTAATAAAACCGAGTCAGTTGTGTTTGAACGGCACACTGACTCGGCTTTTTATTATCCTTTTTCAATGGTAATTTTTACCATAAAATTACACTTTGCTTGACGTATTTTATATATAATGCTACAATCTGTTTGTAACAGGTTGTAACAAAAATGTAACAAAGAGGAAAAGTAGGAGTTACTGTAGAAATGAATTATAGGAAAATTGCTGTATTTTTGGCGGTATTAAGTGTTACAAGTTTATTAGGTAATGATTTTGCTTTCGCAAAGAATGTTAAGATACAGCAGGAACGTATAAGCATACAGGAGACAACAGAGCAGACAAAACAAAAGAAGAATATAAAAGAAGATATTGTTTTAAGTGCAGGTGTTGCACAGATTCTTGACCGTTCGCTGGCAGATACGACAAGTGTTACAATGAAGGAGCTTTCAACAGGTAAGCAGGCTTCCGTAGTGACAATGGTAAAGAAGGACACCGCAAATCAGGAGAATTGGGGATATACTAATCTGGGAATTGCCAATGTGGACAATCATTTGAATATCAGACAGGAGCCGTCTGAATCAGGCAAGCTTGTGGGTAAGCTGAATAAAAATGCCGCATGTGAGGTTCTTTCTGTGGAAAATGGCTGGGCTCATATCAAGTCAGGTAAGGTAGAGGGCTATTGCAGTGCAGAATATCTGTATACAGGTAACGCTGCAGTGAATAAGGCAAAAGAGGTTGCTTCCCTGATTGCTGTTGTAGATACGGAAACCTTAAAGGTCAGAGAAGAACCGAATACAGATTGTGCAGTCATTACACTGATACCAAGAGAGGAAGAGCTCGAAGTAATCGAGATTATGAATAATGGCTGGATTAAGTTTCAGCTGGATGACGAGGAAGCCTATGTTTCCGGAGAGTATGTAAAGGTTGAGGAGAGATTGGAAAAGGCGGCTACGATGACTGAGCTTATGTATGGTCAGGGCGTATCCGATGTGCGAGTAGACCTTGTACAGTATGCAAAGCAGTTTATCGGCAATCCGTATGTATGGGGAGGTACAAGTCTTACGAAGGGTGTAGACTGTTCCGGATTTACCATGCAGGTTTATAAAAAGTATGGAATTAACCTGCCTCATTATTCCGTTTCCCAGGCACAGATGGGAACGAAGGTTACACTGAATGAAGCAAAGCCGGGTGACCTGGTATTCTATGCAAAGAACGGCACAATCAACCATGTTGCTATTTATATCGGTGGAGGACAGGTCGTTCACGCTTCCAATCCTAAGTCCGGTATTAAGATTTCCAATATAAATTACCGAACACCGGAAACAATCAGACGTTATATTAATGATTAATCGGGAAAATATCGGGAAAATAAAAAGAGTTTGTTGCATTGCCTGAAGTTCTATGTTATACTATCAAAGTGTGATTTAGACAGAACGTCTGAATCATAGCCGGTACTCAGTGTCGGGACTCTCCGACCCAGACTTAGTGCCAGGCGGTAATATTAATTTATAGTATATGGAGGATTTCAAAATGATTTCTAAGGAAAAGAAACAGGCAATCATCGCTGAGTACGCAAGAACACCTGGTGACACAGGATCACCTGAAGTACAGGTAGCAGTATTAACAGCAAGAATTCAGGAGTTAA
>CAYLWP010000184.1:0-4713 GCA_964387365.1 uncultured Roseburia sp.
AAAGCTGAGAGACAAATTTCGCAGTATTGGACTATCAACCCCAAGTCGCAACATTCCCCCACTAAACCTGAATTTACCTATATGATTTGATATGGAGGACGGTATGAATCGGAAGATATTTTATGTGGATTCTTATTATAAGGAAGAAAAGGAGCGAAATATCGGTTTTGTTAAGCTTGAGGAAGATGGTTTGTTTGTTATGTTACGGGGCGTGCAGCTGCGTGGGAATACGGTGTGTAAGGTGTATGCAGTGAAGGAGGACGGGGATAGAAAGTTTCTTGCGGATATCGGGTTGGAGAATGGCTACGGACAAGCCACGATAAGGTGGCCGGAACAGGTAAAGGCAGAAAAGTGCAGAGAGATTTATATACCGATAGATCAGATGAGGTACGGGAAGTGCCTGATTGAATCACCGAAGGAGCAGACAAAACAGCAGGAGGTGAAACAGTCAAAGATACAGGTATTTCAAAAAAAGCAGGAGCCGATACAAAATACAATTGGCAAAACAGAGAAAAAACCGACAATAGAGCCGATTGCGGAGGCAATGCCGGTTATGGAGCAGGATAAATGGAAGCAACTGTGCAATATTTACCCGCAGGTACATATTTTCCCTGAGGCAGATACCGTAGTGATTAAACCCAAGGACATGGTGGTACTGACACAGGATTATCATGAGCTTGCAACCAATTCCTTTGTAGTGCATGCGTATTACAATTACAGACAATTGCTACTACTGCGATATCATCAGGGAACAGAGATTACCTATTACCTTGGTGTACCGGGAGTCTATTATGAAAGAGAGAAAAGGATTGCACTCATGTTTGGCTTTGAAGGCTTTGAAAACGGAGAATCCAGACTGGTCAATGAGGACAGAAGACAAGCATATGCGGGATGCTTTGGCTATTATATGAAACAGGTAAGAATATAGGATAAAGCTAATCAATACCGCGCAATTGTGCAAGGGGGATATGTTTGCGGCAGATATCCAGGAATTCCCTGAGAGTCGGCTCTGAATGGGCATGAAAGCCGGGAGTAATAACCTGCCCGGAATCAGTGTAGGACTGTAAATAGTAAGCGTCTGCCCCATTCAGCCATTCGGACATCAGTTCCATGTCTTCGTGTGTGTGCAGCTCACGAACAAGAGTGGTTCGAAATTCATACGAAAAAGAGCCTGTTCGGGAAAGCAGGTAGGACACAGACTCACGGATACGTGAAATATCAAGGGAAGAAAGCCCGCAGGTAAGGGCATATTTAGCCGGAGAATTTTTGATATCCATGGCACAGTAGTCAATCAGCTTTTTATCTATCAGATTGGAAAGAATATCGGGCTGATAACCGTTTGTATCCAGCTTCACCAAAAGTCCAAGCTCCTTGATGCGGGACAGAAAATCGGGTAAATCATGTTGCAGAGTCGGTTCGCCGCCGGTAATACAGACACCGGTAAGAATGCCGGCTCTCTTTTTCAGAAAAGCAAGAATCTCTTCCTCGGAATAGGAAGAAATCTGTGCAGAGCTACCTTTTTCCGGCATCAAAACAAGCCCCTTATTATGACAAAAAGGGCAGCGAAAATTACAGCCACCGGTAAAGACGGTAGCGGCAACGTGCTCCGGATAGTCTAACAGAGTTGTTTTGTTTAATCCTAAAATCAGCATAGGTATTGCCTCTTTTCTATTGCGTCAAAATCATTTATACTGTTAAGTAAAGGTTAACATAGAATGAATCGATTCGTCAATGCATGAACGATTCAGAAAGAGAGATTATAATGCCACGTTTACGTTTAACAGAGGATGAAAAATATATGAAGGAAGCCATGCGGCAGGCAAAAAAGGCGTATGCCCTGGGTGAGGTGCCGATTGGCTGTGTGATTGTTCATGAAGGGAAGATAATCGGAAGAGGTTATAATAGAAGAAATACAGATAAAAATACCCTTGCGCATGCTGAGATAACAGCAATTAATCGTGCAAGTAAGGTAATTGGAGACTGGCGATTGGAGGAGTGTACACTCTATGTTACGCTAGAGCCTTGTCAGATGTGCGCAGGAGCCATTGTGCAGGCAAGAATTCCGAAAGTGGTTATGGCATGCATGAATCCCAAGGCAGGGTGTGCCGGTTCGATTCTGAATATTCTGGATATGCTGCAGTTTAACCATCAGGTAGAGTCGGTAAGGGGGGTCATGGAAGAAGAATGCAGTAAAATGCTGAAGGAGTTTTTTGTGGAGCTGCGCCTGCGCAATAAGATGGAAAAAGAAGCGAGTAAAAAAGCACAGTCGGGAGAGCAGGTTGGTAATATGAGCCAAACATCAGGCGATGCTTGACTTTATGTAACAAAAAGGGTAGAATGAAGTGACCGTGCAGCCGGGGCGTTAGCGGTGCCTTGTGCCTACAGTCCGCTATAGTAGGGGTGATGGATGGTAGAGGGTTACTGGTTTGTGCAGCTGCCCTTTATAAGTGGCGATGAAGTTTGGGTCTTACGCAATATGTGCCGTCGAACCGTGTCAGGGTAGGAATACAGCAGCACTAAGGTGGAATTCATATGTGCCGTAAGGGTGCCTGGCGGAGTTAACTGTAAAGGTAACGTACACAGATACAGGATTCGAAGCCATTTGCACGGTTTTAAAATATTTAGAAAAGGTATAGAACAACAAGGCAGAGTCTGACTGCCGCAAGATAAATACAGGGGGAAAGCATATGAAGAAAAAGAGCTTATGGGCACTTACGATGTTATCCGTAGCAGCCTTATCCATGACAGGATGTGGCAGTAATGAGGAGACAAAACAACCGGTACAAGAGGTGGAATTTGACAGTATTGTTGACAATGCTTCAAACAGCACATCAACAGAGGAAACAGAAGAAGCATCTTCTGAGGCAGAGACAGTAGAGGAAGAGAACCACGAAGGAATGTATCGCAGCGAGTTCACCAATGAGTGGATTGATGAGTCACTGAAAAATCAGCGTCCGATTGCTGTTCTGGTTGATAATGAGAAGACAGCACTTCCGCATTACGGATTAACAGAGGCAGATGTTGTATATGAGATTATGAACAGTACTGCAAACGGAAGAATTACCCGTCTTATGGCAATCGTTAAGGATTGGGGAGAGATTACACAGTTTGGTAGTATTCGAAGCGCAAGACCTACTAACTTCCTGCTTGCAGCAGAGTGGAATGCGGTTGTTTGTCATGAAGGCGGACCATTCTATATTGATGATTATCTGAAAAAGAACTATACAAATAACTTCAGTGGCACATTTGGCCGCGTAGATAACGGAAAGTCAAGAGAGTATACAGAATATATCCTTGAGGGTGATTTAGACAAGAACTTCAGCAATTCCAATTATTCGACAGAATATAACGAATTTTATGAGGGAGAGCATTTTATATTCTCAGATACAGAGTTTGATCTGGATGGTAAATCAGGAGTTATTGATGCAACAGAAATCAGGCTTCCGTTCCCGCATAACAGTTCAACATTAATATATAATGAAGAAACCGGTACTTACGATTACTATGAGTATGGCAGTAAGCATGTGGATCCGTTACATGATAATGCAACTCTTTCCTTTAAGAATGTTATTCTTCAGGATTGTTCCTTTGCACAGTTAGATGATAACGGTTATATGATTTATAACTGTATCGGTAGCGGTGATAACGGTTATTACCTGACCAACGGTAAGGCAGTTCCTGTTTCATGGATTAAGGCAGGAGAAACAGATATTACTCTATTCCTTGATAAAGAGACTGGTGAACAGATTGAAATGAATACGGGAAAAACGTATATTGCATTAGTTCCGTCTGATACATGGGATGAAGTATCTATTAAGTAATTTGAAAGCGCAGCTTTTCGAGGTTGCGCTTATTTTATTGCATAGGAAATTCCTATGCAATAAAACATAATAATTTCTGATAATTCCAAAAGTTTCACATCAAAAATGGGAAAATAATTAAATTATTTTAAAATAATGCTTGCTATCGCACAAATTGTATGATATAAATATAAATGTCAGACAACTTTGGTACGAATCGCGATATTATTTGTTAGTGAATGAATTTTTGGATTGAAAGGGGAATTGTTATGGACTTCTTCGAAGGAAAAGGTGCAGAGCAGGTAATCAGTGAATATATTGAGCGTGAAATGTCTGAGTATAAAAAGGTAACAGAACGTGAGCTTGAAACAACAGGAATCACACCGGAAGCAAAGCAGGCATTCAGCAGAAAACCATATTACAATATGTCGGGCACATTTATCAAAAAGCCGGTTATTAAGTAGTCGTCTATCTGTATGATTTCCGAATGGAAACCATGCGGAATGACATAGAGTAAGACCTTGTGTAAAAGGGCGTGGATTGGGGAATCCAATGGATAGGTATCCATAAAGGGGGAAGAATTGCATAAAGCATGTTGGGGAACATGTGCAATTCAAAAGAGCAAATAAACACCTCGTGAATGTGAATTCACGAGGTGTTTATTTGCGTAAAAAGAAGTCATGGTGTAAGGTACTCGTTATGTAAATAAAGATTGACATTCTAAGCGTCATGGTATATCCTAAAGCAAGTAAATATTTTGAGTATCAAAATATTTGAAAGTCAAAATATTTACAGAAAAAGACAAAAAAGAAAAAGAAATGTGAAATTGTAAGTGAGAAAGGAAGAAAAACGATGTTTGAAAGAGTAAAAGAAATTATCGAAGAACAGTTAAATCTTGATGGAGTAGAAATCA
>CAYLWP010000185.1:0-4690 GCA_964387365.1 uncultured Roseburia sp.
TTCTTGCTGATATCAACAAGAATACAGTTGATTTTGTTCCTAACTTCGATGAAACGGAAAAGGAACCGACTGTATTACCAAGCCGTTATCCGAATCTGTTAGTAAACGGAACAACAGGTATTGCGGTAGGTATGGCTACCAATATTCCGCCTCATAACTTAACAGAGGTTGTAAATGCAGTTGTTAAGATTATCGATAATAAAGTAACAGAAGACAGAGATACCGATGTAGAGGAGCTCCTTTCTATCGTGAAAGGACCGGACTTCCCCACAGGAGGTATGATTCTTGGTACCAGAGGTGTTGAGGAGGCATATCGTACCGGACGCGGAAAGATTAAGGTTCGTGGTATAACCAATATTGAAACGATGGCAAACGGTAAGAGCAGAATTGTCGTAACAGAGCTTCCTTACATGGTAAATAAGGCAAGATTAATTGAAAAAATAGCAGAGCTTGTAAAGGAAAAGAGAATTGACGGTATTACAGAGCTTCGTGATGAATCAAACCGAGAAGGTATGCGTATCGTGATCGAGATTCGTAGGGATGCCAATGCCAATGTCATTATGAACCAGCTCTATAAGCATACACAGATACAGGACAGCTTCGGTGTAATCATGCTTGCCCTTGTAAACGGCGAACCGAAGGTTATGAATCTGAAGGATATTCTGATTAATTACCTGTTACATCAGGAAGATGTTGTTACCAGAAGAACCCAGTATGATTTGAATAAGGCAGAGGAAAGAGACCATATTTTACAAGGTTTATTACTTGCCCTTGATAATATTGATGAGATTATCAGCATAATCAGAAGCAGTGCCAATACAGCAGAGGCAAAGGAACGTTTAATTGAAAGATTCGGCTTTACAGATGTTCAGGCTCAGGCAATTGTAGACATGCGTCTTCGTGCTCTTACCGGTTTGGAAAGAGAAAAGCTCGAGCAGGAGCATGCAGAGCTTGTAAAGAAAATTGAGGAGTATAGAGCAATTCTTTCTGATAAGAAGATTTTACTTGGTGTAATCAGAACAGAAATTCTTCAGATTGTTGAAAAATACGGCGATGAAAGAAGAACAAAGTTCGGATATGATGAGGATGATATTGAAGATGAGGATTTGATTCCTCGCGGAAATACGGTTATTGCAATGACAAGTCTTGGTTATATCAAGAGAATGACAGTTGATAACTTTAAGACTCAGAACCGTGGAGGACGTGGTATCAAGGGTATGTCTACAATCGAAGATGATTACATCGAAGATTTACTGATGACAAATACCCATAATTATCTGATGTTCTTTACCAATTACGGTCGTGTATACCGATTAAAGGCATATGAGATTCCGGAGGCAGGCAGAACGGCAAGAGGTACAGCCATTGTTAATCTCTTACAGCTCAACCCGGGAGAAAAAATCTCCGCAATGATACCTATCCAGAGCTATGAAGAAGGAAAGAACCTCTTCATGATTACTAAAAACGGTATTGCGAAGAAGACTCCGGTTATGGAATTCTCAAATGTCAGAAAGACAGGACTTGCTGCTATTAATCTTCGTGAAGATGATGAGTTAATTGAGGTAAAGATTACGGATGAGAACAACGAAATCTTCTTAGTAACCAAGTATGGTATGTGCATCCGCTTTAAGGAAACCGATGTCCGTGCAATGGGAAGAACTGCAATGGGTGTAATCGGTATGAACCTTGATGACGGTGATGAAATCGTTGGTATGCAGATAGATACACAGGGTGATTCTCTTTTAATAGTATCTGAAAAGGGTATGGGTAAGAGAACCGTACTTGATGAGTTTACCGTACAGAAGCGTGGCGGTAAGGGCGTGAAGTGCTACAAGATTACCGAAAAGACAGGAAATGTTGTAGGCGTTAAGGCTGTTACCGATGAAAATGAGATTATGATGATTACAACAGAAGGTGTCATTATCCAGATTAGCATGGGAGGAATCTCCATGATTGGACGTAATACCTCAGGTGTAAAGATGATTAATCTTGACGCAGGCGTAACCGTAGCAAAGATTGCCAAGGTGCGTGAAAAGATTTCTGACGGAACACAGGAATTTGATGATGTAGATGCAGCTGCAGAGCAGACTGCTTCAGAGGAAGCTGAGGAAGAATAAGATATATGAAACCGCTGTGGTCGCAAGACAAAAGCGGTTTCTTTATTTGTTCTAAAACTTATTGACAATCTTTCTTAACAAGAGTATTATTAGTGACAATTATTAGAAAATTTGAAAGGAATAAGCACAATACAGAACAACTATAAATTTCCCAAGCATAATATTCAGGTTGTCAATCCCGTCCGTTTTGGTTTCTTGGGATTTATTGCTGATGGAAAAATATTGCATTGTGAGAATATCCGGTTTCTATAAATTGATATAGGTAATTTTTTCATAATAAAGATATTGCAAGTTTATTTGTACCATCAGACGATAGGAATATTGTTTGGTGGTGTTTTTATTTGTTAGGAAAGAGCTGTTGTGTAGTGGTAGTTAGACAAGAATTGTGACAGAAATTCTTGCCAAGGTGCGTGCGCGGGCACGCACTATTTTCAACGCAAAACAGAGATCATAACAGGGAGGAAAAGGATATGAGGTTTGAATTAGCCAAAAAAGAGGATATAGAACGAATCTATGAGATTGTACAGAGAACAATAAAGACAGTCTATCCGAAATACTATCTGCAGGAAATTGTTGATATGTTTTGTGAGTATCATAGCAGGGAAAACATTTTAAAAGACATAGAAGCAGAGAATACCTACATTCTTTTAGAAAACGATGAAATAATCGGTACCGGAACCAAAAAAGAGAATCACATTACAAGAGTATATGTATTACCGGAATTTCAAAAGAAAGGTTATGGAACCTTTATCATGAATCAGTTGGAAGATGCAATCAAGAAACAATATGACTATGCAGACATCGACGCTTCTTTGCCTGCGTGCAACCTTTATGCACACTTAGGATATCAGACAATAGAACATGGAATATGGGAATGCAAAAATGGCGTAATACAGGTTTATGAAATCATGAAAAAGCAGTTTGCTAAGAGCGAGAATACATCCTTAAGATTACGACCCTATAAACCGCAGGATGCAGAGGCAATCGTAAGTTGGATTAAAGACGAAGAGGCTCTTAGAAAATGGAGTTCCGACCGGTATGGAGCATATCCGATTACACCGGATGATATAAACTATAAATACATAGATTGCAACGGAGATTGCAAGGAGCCGGATAATTTTTACCCCTTAACGGCTGTTGATGAATACGGTCCGGTTGGTCATCTGATATTAAGATATACGAATGAAGAAAAGACAATCATTCGCATAGGCTTTGTAATCGTGGATGATACCAAACGTGTCTTAGGATACGGAAAAAGTATGCTACAAATGGCAATCCGATACGCGTTTGACATGCTAAAGGCGGAAAAAGTAACGCTGGGCGTTTTTGAGAACAACCCTTCCGCGTATTACTGTTATAAATCGGTTGGATTCCAAGAAATACAGCAGGAATTTATGATTGAAATACTTGGTGAAAAATGGAAATGTATAGAATTGGAGATGGATAGAAAATAAACCCTTGCAATAAGACGTTTGTTGGATAGAAAGTCTTTGAAGGAGAAATCAAGATGAGAAAACGAATTAATAACTCGGTGCAGTTCTAATACTGACAGCAGATTGTATCGAGGTTAATGTTTTAAGAGTTATTATGTTGTCAGAACTGCATCGTCAAATGAATGATAAAAATGACTTTGAAAGGAATGTAGTTAATTATGAATGAATATGTTAAAAATCTAAATCGAATTGAATTTGTCGTAACAATGGCGTGTACAGGAAAATGCAAGCATTGTTCGGAAGGAGAACATACAAATTGCGCAGGTCATATTGACACAGAGGCTGCGGTCGGAGCCATTCGTGAAATCTGTGAAAATTATAAAATTGAGTCTTTGATGACATTTGGCGGAGAACCATTGCTCTATCCGGAAGTGGTATGTGCGATTCATCGTACTGCAACCAAGATGGGAATTCCCAAAAGGGATTTGATTACCAATGGTTTCTTTACGAAAGATGAAAATAGAATAACGGAAGTTGTTAAGAATCTTGAAGATAGTGGTGTGTGTCAGATTCTATTATCGGTTGATGCCTTTCATCAGGAAACAATTCCTCTTGATCCTGTGAAAATTTTTGCTGAATGTGTGGCAAAATCAAAGATAAGAATTAAATTAAGTCCTGCCTGGTTGGTTAGCCAAGAAGATAATAATCCATACAATGTAAGAACGCGGGAGATATTAAAAGAGATGGAGGATTTACATATTCCGCTTGGATCGGGAAATGTCATTTTTCCAAGTGGAAATGTATTGAAATATCTGAAAGAATATTTTGATGAAAATAAGAAATATGCAAGTCCTTACGAAGAAGATCCAAGAAACATCAGAGCTATCAGTTTTTCGCCAAATGGTGATGTTCTTGATGGTAACGTGTATCAAAAGGGAATTCTTGAAATACTAAATGATTATCAGCCATAAAAATAACAATAGCCGCCCTGTGCCCTTGTAGTTTCTCTATCATCTTATAACAGGCCTCAGAAAAAAGAGCATGGTCAATCGTATCCGAAACAGGCTGATTAATACGTTCTTTCTTCATAGTTATAATCCGCCTTTCTGCGAAAGGCACCAATGCGTCATGAAACATGTT
>CAYLWP010000186.1:0-4678 GCA_964387365.1 uncultured Roseburia sp.
GAAAAATTTCAACTAATTCTTTAAATTTCTTGTAGTTAAATGTCGTTTGGGATACAATACATAGTTTTTCGCCGGCTTCAGCAGTAAACAGCTCTGCTTCATCCTTAGATTCTATCACAGTTGCAGGGGTTTTTGACCAGCCCTTGATGCCCTCTACCTCGGGATGTCCGTCGTTACCGATAATGATGATTCTGCGCCCTTCCCCGCTTTCCTTCTGTACAATGTTGTGAATTCTTTTTACAAAAGGACAGGTTGCATCGATGCACTCAAGTCCCTTCTGCTCGACGAGATCACAGATTTCCTTGGAAACTCCGTGGGAACGAATAACTACACTTCCCGAAGTCAGTGCTTCCAGTTCTTCTCTTCCTTCCAGAACCTGAACGCCTTTTTCCGCAAGCTCCTTTACAACTTCTTTATTATGAATAATCGGTCCGTAGGTGTATATCTTTTTGCCCTGCCCGGTCTGCTCATACACCTTTTCTACCGCACGCTTTACCCCAAAGCAAAAGCCTGATGATTTTGCTAATATTACTTCCACAAAACGTCCTCAACTTTCTTAGTTCATGCATTACAATACGCAATAATCTTATCTGCCACTTCCTCGATGGTCATATCGGAGGAATCGACCAAAACGGCATCGTCAGCCTGCTTCAGCGGAGAAATGTCACGGTGCATATCACGATAATCTCTTTCAATGATATCCTTCTCGATTACCCCAAGATCGCAATCCTCACCCTTTGCCTTGAGCTCCTCGTATCTTCTTACGGCTCTTACCCTGCTGCTTGCTGTCAGATATATCTTTACATTTGCGTTAGGCAATACGCAGGTTCCGATATCTCTTCCGTCCATAACAACGCTTTCCTTCGCAGCCAAGGCTCTCTGCAGCTCAACAAGCTTCTCCCTGACATCCTTATTCACACTGCTTGAAGAAGCCATTCTTCCGACCTCTTCCGTACGGATCAGGCCGTTTACATTTCTTCCGTTCAGCCATACAATCTGCTCGCCGTTCTCATAGGAAATGGTTACATCCACATCCTTGCAGGCTTCACTAATCTTGTCCTGCTCGTCAGCACTGATTCCTGACTCCAGAAAATATAAAGCCATGGCACGATACATTGCACCGGTATCTACATATATATAATTCTTCTTTTTTGCAATTAACTTTGCAATTGTACTTTTTCCGGCACCTGCCGGTCCGTCTATCGCAATACTATAACTCATTTTCCATACCTTTCCTTATGTCTTTTCTATGACTAACGTACTTACATCAGCATGTTATTCTACACCTATGCGCTTACTGCTGCCCGCTATTCTACACCGGCTTATTCCACACCTACACGCTTACTGCTGCCCGCTATTCTGTGCCTGCCGCACTTGCTCCGGCAAGATATCCCGTTGACCACGCTATCTGAAGATTAAAGCCTCCTGTCAACGCATCCAGATCAAGCACTTCTCCTGCAAAATAAAGATTCTTTACCAGCTTGGATTCCATCGTGGAAGGACTTACCTCTGACACCTGCACTCCGCCCTTAGTCACAATAGCCTCATTATAATCCCTGATTCCCGTTATCGTCAACTCCATATGCTTAATCACATCAAGGAAGCTTTCACGTTCCTCTTTGGTAATCTCATGAACCTTTTTATCCGGGTCAATCCCTGCAAGCCCCGGCATAATCGGTAACAGTTTGGCCGGAAACAGTGATGTAATCGCATTCTTAAACTGTTTATTTTTATTCTCATCAAATTCTCTGAGTATTCTCTTATCAAGCTGTTCTCTTGTCAACGCCGGTTTTAAATCAATAAAGAGCTTAGCCTGTTTTCCCTTTGCCTTATGCACGTAATGACTGCTTGCACTCAACATAAGTGGGCCGCTTACTCCGTAATGTGTAAACAGCATTTCTCCAAAATCAGAATAAATCTTCTTACCCTCTGCCTCAACGGTGGCAGTCACGTTACGAAGTGACAGCCCCTGGAGCGCCTTGCACCAGTCCTCCGCAATTTGAAAAGGCACAAGTGCAGGAGACAGCTCTGCAATGGAATGTCCGCAAGCTTTGGCAAACCG
Organism: uncultured Roseburia sp.; assembly: GCA_964387365.1. Classification (GTDB taxonomy): domain Bacteria; phylum Bacillota; class Clostridia; order Lachnospirales; family Lachnospiraceae; genus COE1. The sequence continues at coordinate 2,063 of CAYLWP010000186.1, forward strand.
GTAACCGTCACCGGTGGAGCCGGTTAACACATACGAGATACCGCCTGTTGCGACAATCACTTTATCTGCCGGTATCACCTCTTTATTTTTCAGCTTAACACCGGTTACAGACAGTGTCTGTTTCTTCCTATTTTTATTGGCTTTTTTCTTTTTATACTTATCCGCCTGCTCCAAATCCGTGGTCTGCTCCGTTTCCTGTGTTGCAAGCTCCTGTGTTATCAGGGATTCGACTTCTCTGTTCAGTAACAGATTCACTCCGGCAAGCTTTAACTGTGTGTCCAACGCTCTGATGATATCCGAGCTGTGGTCAGACTCAGGAAATACTCTCTGTCCGCGTTCTATTTTCAACTTACAGCCTGCATTTTCAAAAAACTGCATGACTGCCTGATTATCAAAGCCATAAATTGCACTATACAAAAACTTTTCATGCTCCATGACATTCGCAAACAAATCCTCTACCTCACAGGCATTGGTTACATTACATCTTCCCTTTCCTGTGATAAAAAGCTTTTTTCCGATTTTCTCATTTTTTTCCAGTAAAGTAACCTGATGCCCTGCCTTCGCTGCAACAATGGCTGCCATCATACCTGCAGGACCTGCACCTATTACTACAATATCACTCACTACTTCTGTTCCCTTTCTCTCTGTAATGGTGTACTTAATGTTGTCTCATCGATAAAGTTAATCTCATCCTTGAGATATACCTGATAGTTGTCCCATACATCCTCTAAGGCTTCCAGGGTTTTTCTTACATCATCCGGTCGCTTCAGGCACAGTGCAACCACCAGTGCATTGATAAGACTTAAGGGTGCCGCAAGCGAATCAACAATTGATACCATTTCGCTCTTTGCCATCAGGTTGCACGAAGAATAAAGACACATTGGTGAATGAATGGTGTCGGTAATAGATATTACCTTGGCATTTCTGTCATTTGCAAACTCCATTGCCTTCAGTGTTCTCATGGAATATCGAGGAAAACTGATACCTATCATGGCATCCTTCTCTCCGATTCGAATCATCTGTTCAAATATTTCCGAGGTACTTGTCGATGAAAGCAAAAATACATTTCCGCGAATCATATTCAGATAAAAATGCAGGAATCTTGCAAGCGGTTCGCAGCTGCGGATTCCTAGAATATATACATGCTCTGCATTTAAAATGGTTTCCACTGCAGTTTCAAATGCATGTGGGTCAACATGCTCTATCGTAGAACTGATATTTTCCATATCGGTTGTTAACACTGATGTCAGAATCTCTGACTGTGTACTTGTTCCGTATTTGGCACCGATTTTCTGTACGGAATTCAACTTATTCTTAACCCAGTCTGCCAATGCGGCCTGAAATTCCGGATACCCCTCGTATCCCAGACAATATGCGAAACGGACAACCGTTGATTCACTGATACCAACCGTTGCCCCCAGCTTTGCAGCGGTCATAAAGGCTGCCTGTTCGTAATGATCCAGGATAAAGGTCGCTGCCTTTTTATGACTCTTGCTCATTTTATTAAATTTATCATTAATTCTGGATATTGTATCGTTTCTAAAATCCATTCTCTGCCTCCGACTGTCTGATTATGAACAGCTCTTAAATATATCTTCCAATAAATCTATTGTTTCCTCTTGTGTCAAATCATAATCACCGGTTAATACCATACAGGCACAACCGTGAATAAAAATCCACATCTTCATAAACAGACCGCTTGGATTGGCGCATCCAAGCGCGGCCGCTTTATTGATTTCTTTACTTACTGCCCCGCTTCGTCCGCTCAATAATTCATACAGACTCTTGTCTCCGCGGCAGTCGGACAAAAATAACAGCTGAAATAATTTACTTTCTTCCTTTGCAAAATTTATATACGCAAGTCCCAGATGAATAAACGGTGTTTCCACCTCCGACTTGAAATTTTCATAGTAATCTGAAAAAGCATCCATCGCCTGCTGATGGATTTCCCGATATAACTCACTCATGTTGGCATATACTCTAAAAATCGGTTGCGTAGAACATCCAATTCTTGCAGCCAATTTTCTGGCTGTTACATTTTCCATACCCTCTTCTTTGGTTAATGCTAAAGCCGTATCCAAAATCATATTCTTTGTAACCGATTCTTTTCTTGCCATAACTCCACCCCTGTTTTGTCAATTGTTGTATCCCTTCAAATTACTTCGTTCTCTCAAAATGTTATATTGAAAAATCAGTATCGGACAGATTTCCATCCGATACTGATTCTTTATTGCACATATGGTATCGTGCATGCGTTCTTCACGCAATAATGCTCCATCTGCAATCCGGATTATACAGGATATGCTCCGTTCTTTGTATCAGCCTGAGACATATCAACCTTTTCCTGCTGAGCCTGACGGTACTTGAAGAAATCAGTAGCAACCTGTGGGAATAACGCATAAGATAATACGTCTTCATCCTGCTGCTTCCATTCCTTCATTTCTTCCTCAATCTTCTTTAACTCGTTAGGAAGATTATCAGCCGGACGGCATGTAATTACATTTGCCTTCTCTTCTGCGGTAAGAACCTTATCCTGTACTTCCTTATTGAATGGCTTAACTGTCTGACCATATTCACCACGTAATACAGCCTTTGTTTCCTTTGTAGCCATCTTAT
>CAYLWP010000187.1:0-4642 GCA_964387365.1 uncultured Roseburia sp.
GAATCATCAAGATTGGTCAGCGTAAGGGTGACGGTGCAATGGAAGTTGTACTTGAATTAGTGTAAATAACTTATTGCAGAAAACCATATAGAATACTAAGAATCCATGATATTTTGTAAGTAAGCTTACAACACATAACATGGATTCTTTTTTTGTGCATTGCAGAACTGAAAAATATTATGTATAATATTATGTAAAGTTGGACAACTTATGAACAAAAAGAAAAAAGGCAGGAAATTATGAAGGAAAATCATATCTTGTCACGACAAGAAGCATGCAGATACCTTGGAGTAGAGGAAAGAGCAACGGATGAAGAAGTAAAAAAAGCTTACCGTATACTGGCAAAACGATATCATCCTGATGCAAATACACAGACAGATACAAGCGAATTATATATTAGGATTCAGGAAGCGTATGAGTATTTATTAGCACACCCTTATGTTCAGCCGATAGTCCGTCAACCAAGAATATTTCAGACAGATGTACAGACCAGAGAACAGTATCGCAGACAGAAGCGATTTGAAGAAGAACGTAAAAAGATGCTCCAACGTGAAGAGATGATGAAAAAGCAGGCTGTAAAAACTCAGGCTGTAAAACAACCAAAAGTCAATTCTTCATCAAAGACGAAGGAAGAGGAGGTACTTGAGAAAATACGCGCAATATGGATTGCAGAAACCATTCGTCGTCAGATAGCGCAGGATAAAGAGCAAAAGGAAGCGGAAAACAGAAAGAAGCTCTATCAGGCGTTTATGCAGCAGCGAATAAATGAAGAGGAAGAGCAAAAAAAGGAAAAAGAATCCCTTCATAAGATGTAAGAGAAAACGAAGCCGGAAAATTGCGGAGGCGTTACGAATAAACAAAATGACAGAAAGACTACAGAAATGTGGTCTTTTTCTTGTATTTAGATGCTGAATCTAGTACAATAATACAGAAAAAACGGAAGTAAAATAGTATGGATAGTATAAATATAAGGGTTTTCCCTTAGAAACAGAATGGTGATACAGTATGGGAATCATTAAAATAAAAGATCTTATTTTTGAGTATATCCGAAGAGATGAAGAAGGTAATGTAGAAGGCATTACAAAGGCAGTGAATCGTGTGAATCTTGATATTAAGCAGGGCGATTTCGTTGCGATTCTTGGACATAACGGTTCCGGTAAGTCGACGCTTGCAAAACATATGAATGCGATTCTTTATCCGTCAGAGGGCACTGTATGGGTAGACGGCAAGGACACGATGAACGAAGAGTATGTGTGGGACATCAGACAGACAGCGGGAATGGTATTCCAGAATCCGGACAATCAGATTATCGGTCAGTTAGTCGAAGAAGATGTTGGATTCGGTCCTGAGAATATGGGGGTAGCGACAAAGGAAATCTGGGAGAGAGTGGAAGAAAGTCTGAAAGCAGTCGGCATGTATGAATTCAGGAAATATTCGCCGAATAAGCTTTCCGGTGGTCAGAAGCAAAGAGTTTCCATTGCAGGTGTTATTGCCATGCATCCGAAATGTATTATTCTGGACGAACCAACAGCTATGCTTGATCCTAAGGGGCGTAAGGAGGTAATCCGGGCGGTCAGAGCACTGAATGACGTAGAAAAGATTACAGTAATTCTTATCACACACTATATGGAAGAAGTGATCTATGCAGATAAGGTATATGTGATGGATAAAGGAAGCGTAGCAATGCAGGGAACACCCAAGGAAGTGTTCTCGCGCGTTGAAGAGCTGAAGGAACTTCGCCTGGACGTACCGCAGGTAACTCTTTTGGCACATGAATTGCGTAAGGAAGGATTTCCGATTCCGGAAGGAATATTAACGAAAGAAGAATTCAGGGATGCTGTACTAAAATGTAAGGAAGAATTTTAGACAGCAGAACTGTAAGGGATATCATTTTTAGGTTGTTTTGAAAGAAAGGATAATGACATATGTCTATTATTATGGATCATGTAAGTCATATCTATGGCGAAGATACAGCTATGGCGGTCATTGCATTAAAGGACGTCAGTCTTGTGATACCGGACGGACAGTTTATTGGCCTGATTGGTCATACCGGTTCAGGTAAATCCACATTGGTGCAGCATCTAAATGGTTTGATGAAGGCAACAAGCGGAAATATATATTTTAACGGAGAAGATATCGATAGTGACGATTTCGATAAGAAGATGCTTCGAAGCAAGGTAGGACTTGTATTTCAATATCCGGAGCATCAGCTCTTTGAAACAGATGTTTTTTCTGATGTTTGTTTTGGACCGAAAAATCTCGGACTTTCCGAGAAAGAGGTACAGCTTCGTTCCTATGAAGCGTTAAAACTGGTAGGATTGGAGGATGAGTATATCTATCAGTCTCCCTTTGATCTTTCAGGTGGACAAAAAAGACGCGTGGCGATTGCGGGAGTCCTTGCCATGAAGCCGGACGTGCTGATTTTGGATGAACCGACAGCAGGCCTGGACCCAAAGGGAAGAGATGAGATTCTTGATCAGATTGCAAAGCTGAAGGAGGAAACCGGAATTACCGTTATTCTGGTATCACATAGCATGGATGATGTAGCCAAGTATGTAGACAGAATCATCGTGATGAACAAGGGCAGCGTCATGTATGATGACGAGCCAAGAGAGGTCTTTCGCCATTATATGGAGCTGGAGCAGATTGGCCTTGCGGCACCACAGGTTACTTATATCATGAAGGATCTGCAGGATCATGGAATCGGGGTCAGCGATGATGTGACCACGATTGATGAGGCAAAGGAAGAGATAAAGAGTTATTTTACCGGGCTCGCACAAAGCAAAAAAGGAAATTAGAAAGGTATGGATAGCAAATGCTTAGAGATATTATATTAGGACAATATTATCAGACAGATTCCGTAATACACAGATTGGATCCGAGAGTGAAGCTGGCAACGACAATCATATATATTATTTCCTTATTTCTCTTTAACGGAGTTGCAGGGTATGTGGTTGCGGCGATTTTTCTGGGAATTATCATAAAGCTATCAAATGTTCCGCTTAAGTTCATGATTAAGGGAATGAAGGCGCTTGTGTTTTTGATGGTGTTTACAGCTGCATTTAATATATTTCTGACACCCGGGGAACCGCTTGTTACCATAGGGATACTGACCGTAACAAAGGAAGGCTTAGTGACTGCGGTAACCATGGCAGTCCGATTGATTTTTCTGGTAATCGGTTCATCGATAATGACCTTAACAACAACGCCGAATCACCTAACCGATGGCATGGAGAAAATGTTGGGGCCGTTGAAAAAAATCAAAGTGCCGGTTCATGAAATATCAATGATGATGTCGATTGCACTTCGTTTTATTCCGTTATTAATGGAAGAAACGGATAAAATCATGAAAGCCCAGATTGCAAGAGGCGCTGATTTTGAAAGCGGAAACCTGATAAAAAAGGCAAAAAGTATGGTTCCGCTACTGGTGCCGTTGTTTATTTCAGCGTTTCGCAGGGCAAATGACCTGGCTATGGCTATGGAAGCAAGATGTTATCGTGGAGGAGAACACCGCACGAAGATGAAGCCGCTTCATTATGAGAAAAGAGACTACATCGCCTATGTCATTGTGGTGTGCTATCTTGTAGTAGGGTTTACTGCAGGAAGGATGATAGGAACATTATGAAAAGAGTAATGCTTACAGTTGCCTATGATGGAACAAATTATCATGGGTGGCAGCTGCAGCCAAACGTTATTACTGTGGAATCTGTTTTAAATGAGAAGCTGAGTGAGCTGTTTCAGGAGGAAATAAAAGTAATCGGCGCTTCGAGAACCGATACGGGAGTGCACGCACTCGGAAATATTGCAGTATTTGATACAGAGGCGCGTATGCCGGCTGAAAAGGTATCCTATGCATTGAATCAAAGACTTCCTGAGGATATCCGAATCCAGAAGTCACAGGAGGTTTTGTCTGACTTTCATCCAAGACATCAGAATAGCAGAAAAACCTATGAGTACAGAATACTAAACAGAGAATTTCCACAGCCGATCCACAGACTGTATGCTCACTTTACCTATGTTCCGCTTGATGTTGAGCGTATGCAGCGTGCAGCAGATTATTTAGTCGGAGAGCATGATTTCAAGAGCTTTTGCAGTGTGAATACGGTAGCGGAAACAACTGTAAGGACAATATACGGATTGCAGGTAGAAAAGCAGGGAGAAATGATAACAATCCGTGTTACCGGATCCGGATTTTTATATAATATGGTAAGAATTATTGCAGGAACCTTGATGGAAGTAGGGCGTGGCAACATGGAACCTGAGGAGATGGCAGAGATTCTAAAGGCTCTGGACAGAACCAAGGCAGGTCCGACAGCACCCGCCTGTGGACTGACATTGGTAAGTTATCAGTTTGAAGAAAAAAACGGGAAATCTTTATAGAAAAATGGAAAAAAATATTGACACACCAGGAAGCGTATAATATAATATTTCAATGTGACAGCGTACGTTTATGTATCACCAAAGCCCCGGTGTTATGTAGAAAACGGTGTCGAATGTATCTTGGTGACCTGTGAATTTGGAAGGTACGGCCGGACATTCCGTAGTGAAAGAGTTCAGACAGGAAAGACCAGTTATAGGAAAGCCGAAGGCTTATTATATGGAGGTAACATAATGAAAACATTTATGGCTAGCCCAGCTACAA
>CAYLWP010000188.1:0-4627 GCA_964387365.1 uncultured Roseburia sp.
TAGCCTGGAAATGTGTAAAGTCGAAACGAAGTCTGTCTCCGTTTACAAGGGAACCCGCCTGCTCTACGTGATTTCCAAGAACCGTTCTCAGTGCCTTCTGTAACAGATGGGTTGCACTGTGGTTCTTACAGGTATCTGCTCTTCTTGTACCGTCTACGCTTAAGGTTACTACGTCGCCGACCTTAATCATACCCTTGGTAACAACACCTACATGTCCAACCTTACCGCCTAACAGTTTGATGGTATCCTTTACCTCAAACTCAGCATCCTTTACGGTAATCACACCGGTATCCGCTTCCTGTCCACCCATGGTAGCGTAGAAAGGAGTCTCCTCCACAATAATGGTACCTGTCTGTCCGTCTGTTAAAGCCTCAACAATCTCGTCCTCTGTGGTAAGTACCGTAACCTTGGAATCATGTGTCAGTCTGTCATAGCCCACGAACCTGCTTGTAATACTTGGATCGATAGACTCATATACAGTAACATCCGCACCCATATAGTTGGTAACCTTACGAGCCTTACGGGCAGTCTCCTTCTGCTCCTGCATAGAAGCCTTGAAGCCTTCCTCATCTACTGTAAAGCCCTTCTCCTCAAGAATCTCGATGGTCAAATCAATCGGGAATCCATAAGTATCATACAGCTTGAACGCATCAGCACCGGCAAGAACCTTCTTGCCCTCCTTAACCAGAGCCTCTTCCATATCAGCCAAAATGCTAAGACCCTGATCGATTGTCTTACTGAACTTATCTTCCTCCTGAATCAGTACGTTAAAGATAAAATCCTTCTTCTCATCCAGCTCAGGATATCCGTCCTTACACTCTGCAATAACGGTTTGGGCAATCTTTGTCAGGAACTTTCCTTCGATACCAAGCAATCTTCCGTGTCTTGCCACACGTCTGATTAATCTTCTTAAAACATATCCTCTTCCCTCGTTGGAAGGTAAGATTCCGTCAGAAATCATAAAGGTTGAAGAACGCATATGGTCTGTAATCAGACGAATGGAAACATCCTTCTTCTCATCTGTATGATACTCTACGCCGGCAACCTCGCAAATCTTATCACGAATCGCCTTCATTGTATTAATATCAAATACGGTATCCACGTCCTGAACAACAACAGCAAGTCTCTCGAGTCCCATACCGGTATCGATATTCTTCTGCTTTAACTCTTCGTAGTTACCCTTTCCGTCACCGTCAAACTGTGTGAATACGTTGTTCCATACCTCAATGAAACGGTCACACTCACAGCCTACCTTACAGTCAGGCTTGCCACAGCCGTACTTAATTCCTCTGTCATAGTAAATCTCTGAACACGGTCCGCAAGGTCCTGCACCATGCTCCCAGAAATTATCACATTCTCCGGTTTCCGGATCACGATAGAATCTTGTAATCTTCTCTGCCGGAACACCGATTTCATTTACCCAGATATCAAATGCCTCTTCGTCCTCGCAGAAAATAGACGGATATAATCTGTCTTCCTCAAGTCCTACAACCTTAGTTAAGAACTCCCAGCTCCATGCTAAGGATTCATGCTTAAAATAATCACCAAAAGAGAAATTACCAAGCATCTCAAAGAAAGTAAGATGTCTTGCAGTCTTACCAACGTTCTCAATATCACCTGTTCTTACACACTTCTGACAGGTTGTCACTCTTCTCCTTGGCGGAATCTCCTGTCCTGTAAAATAAGGCTTTAACGGTGCCATACCTGAATTGATAATCAATAAACTGTTATCATTATGCGGCACGAGAGAAAAACTCTTCATCGCCAGATGCTCTTTGCTTTCAAAGAATTCCAAATACATTCTTCTAAGCTCATTTACTCCATAGTTGTTCACGTCTTCTCCTCCAAATCTATTAAAAATTTATGAAAACACAATAAAAGTACTGGTCCGCAAAGACCAGCACTTTTATTATAATTTAGCTATAAATCATTGTCAAACAAAATGTATTGTTTTCGTCGCATTTACGCTAAAAAAGTAGTTTTATCTCATGACTTTCTTGTAAGGAACTTTAAAAACTCTGTTTCCGGCAGAGGTCTTGAGAAATAGAAGCCCTGCAGATAGTCGCAGCCAAGCTCTGCCAGCTTCTGTGCCATCTCCTCTGATTCCACACCCTCGACAACAATATCCATACCCATATCCTTAATCATATTGATACTTGCACACAATGCAATCATCGCCTTTTCATTCTCAAAGGAAGACCAGAGAATCGATTTATCTATTTTTACAATCCTAAACGGCAAGGTCATCATATAGGTTATGGTAGAATAGCCTGTTCCGTAATCGTCCAGGGAAAAGGTAATTCCCATCTCACTGATTTTCTTCATATTTTCTGTCAGAATCTCCTGATTCTGAGCCAGCGCCGTTTCTGTGATTTCCAGATTAATCTGACTGCTGTCAACATTATATTTCTGTATAATAGCCTCTAATTTTTCCGGCAGCTCCGCCTGAATACATTCTATAATAGACAAATTCACTTCAATATAGCTGATGCCGTACTTTCTGATATCCTCTCTTTGAAGGAACTGGCATACACAGTCCACAACAAGATGACCGATATCAACAATTTTTCCGTTTTTCTCCGCAATCGGAATAAATTCCTCCGGTGATATGAAGCCCATCTCTTCATCATACATTCTAAGAAGAGCTTCCGCCGCAACAATACGCTTTTCTTTTGTACTGTAAATCGGCTGAAAATACACATCAAAGTTCGTCTTCTGCAACGCTCTGTCAATCGCGCGCTCAATCTCATCATATCGACGCAGATAAGCAATATCCAGATGTCTGCCCTCGTAGACCTTGCCATCCTTCAGGGAAGGCATGATTTCCAGATACTCCAGATAATTATAGATATCACCGATTCCCCGTATATCCTCCGGATAAATCAGCAAGGCACCTACCAGCCATACCTCTACATCTCTGCCATAGATTTTCCATTCCTTATGCAGCATTCTGAGGATTTCATTTGCCGTGTTTTTTGCTTCTTCCTCTTCCTTTGCGACAATTTCCAGGGCAAACCGTCCATCCTGCAGGTAAAATACCCTCTCTTTTCCCAGCTTCTCATAAATCTGATACGCGACCTCGCTCATCAGCTTCTTATACACTTCAAGACCATATTTATTCTGCAGATTGGACTGGTCTCTGAAGCGAAGCACCATGATAAAGGCATTCTGTTTTTGCTCTGACAGGGATACTACCTTTTTGGAAAATGCATACTGATTATAGACACCGGTCAGCGGATCCAACATCTTGTCCGTTCGCGGAACATTCAACAGAATCCACAGCATACCAAGCGTCAGTGCAAAGCCTTCGATGTACAGCTGCGGATTCACAAACTGCAATGCGGCGCCAATACACGGAAGCACAATGAATACACCCAAGGCAACTTTTCTTGACACATCCAGCGATTGGCCATGTCTGACCACATGCTGTATCGCAAAAAGAAAATATATAATTAACACAATATAAAACAGGAATATCGTATCCGCGCGACGATATTCTCCCTGTTCGTCTATATGAAACAGCCAGTTAAACTTCAGATTTCCCAAAGTCAATCCGAGTCCGTAAACATTGACCGCTGTCAGTATCCCTTTAAAAGCTGCTTCAATTCTTTTTTCCGTACTGACAATAACATAGGCACCAAAACACACAATCAGGAGCTGTCTTCCAAGCATATAAAGCGTATGCATCAGCATGCTCAAGTTTCTTGAAAGATAAGAACAACTTCCATTCAGGTCAATAAGCAGGTCTATCACATTGCAGATAAAAATAATCCAATTTAAAGCCAGCAAAATCTTATTTTCTTTTGTCGGTATCCTGTTTTTCAGTCCAAAGGATACCAGCATCGTAAAGCTTAATATTACCGCACTCACAACAAAGTACAAACTACTATTCATAACCTACGCTCCCAACGGTGCACACGCACATGATACTTTTTCACTTTTACCATAAAATTCTAATTGTATAACCATTTTAGCACAGTTTTCAGTTATTTGTATATATTCTTTTTTATAATCTGTTTTTGTTAAATAAAGAATGTGCATAGGAATTTCCTATGCAATGAAAAACCCTTGCAATCATTGAAGTCTCAACAATTGCAAGGGTTACTATTTTAAATATAATCCGATTAGAATGTAAACTTGTCTGCAAACCATGCGTCCAGCTCGTCAATCTTAACACGAACCTGCTCCATGGAATCACGGAAACGGATGGTAACGGACTGATCCTGCTCTGACTCGAAGTCATATGTAATACAGAATGGTGTACCAATCTCGTCCTGACGACGATATCTCTTACCGATATTTCCTCTGTCATCAAATTCACAGTTGTATTTCTTGGAAAGCTCCATGAAAATCTTCTCTGCGCCATCATTTAACTTCTTGCTTAACGGAAGCACACCAATCTTAACAGGTGCAAGTGCTGGATGGAAATGAAGAACCGTTCTGACATCTCCCTCACCGATTTCTTCCTCGTCATATGCTGCACAAAGGAATGCAAGAACAACACGGTCAGCACCCAGAGAAGGCTCGATTACATACGGAACATACTTCTCCTTCTTCTCATCATCAAAGTATGACATATCCTGTCCAGATACATTCTGATGCTGTGTTAAGTCATAATCAGTTCTGT
>CAYLWP010000189.1:0-4589 GCA_964387365.1 uncultured Roseburia sp.
ATTGACTCATAATAGAATTCGTGAAGTCTATTCGAAAGCACATCCAAGAGGATAGTAATTGAAATAAAAAAGCAACCTTGATGAGGTTGCTTTTTTATGTTCGGCTTTTTACTCACAATCCGCCAGATAGTAGAGCAGTTCTTCGGTAGCGTCCCAGCCAAGGCACGGGTCTGTGATAGACTTTCCGTAGATATGCTCGCCGATTTTCTGACAGCCCTCTACCAGATAGCTTTCAATCATAACGCCCTTAACCAGATTATGGATATCAGCATTTGACTTTCTTGAATGCATGATTTCCTTTACAATACGAACCTGCTGCTCATATTTTTTACCGGAGTTGCTGTGATTTGCATCTACGATACAGGCAGGATTTACCAGATCGCGTTCGTTATATTTCTCCAATAAAAGGCTTAAGTCTTCGTAATGATAGTTCGGAAGATTCTGTCCATGCTTATTTACCGTGCCTCGCAAAATGGTGTGAGCAAGAGGATTGCCGGTAGTATTAACCTCCCAACCACGATAAATAAACGGATGCGGATGCTGCGCTGCGTACACGGAGTTCAGCATAACACTGATGTCTCCGCTGGTAGGATTTTTCATGCCGGCAGGAACATCGAAACCGCTGACAACAAGTCTGTGCTGCTGGTCTTCTACGGAACGGGCACCGATTGCCACATAGGATAAGATATCGGACACATAGCCCCAGTTCTCAGGGTAGAGCATCTCGTCAGCAGCGGTAAGCCCGGATTCTTCCATGGCACGAAGCTGCATTTTACGCATGGCAATCAGTCCCTGAAGGAAGTCAGTTCCCTTCTCAGGGTCAGGCTGATGTACGATACCTTTATAGCCGTCACCTGTGGTACGAGGCTTGTTGGTATAGATTCTGGGAATCAGAATCAGTTTATCCTGAACCTTTTCATTAACCCTGGCCAGTCTGGAAACATATTCGCAGACAGCGTCTTCGTTATCGGCGGAACAAGGTCCTACAATAGCGATAAACTTATTGCTTTCACCGGTAAAAACTTTTTTAATCTCTTCATCACGACTCTTTTTTATTGCCAGCATTTCTTTGGAAAGAGGGAACTCTTCCTTAATCTCATCAGGCGTAGGTAATAATCTTAAAAATTCAAAACTCATAGCGGAATCCTCCTGTATTAGTCACCTGTAATATACAATCAAAAACAGTCTAATTATATATGATATATTTTCTTAAAGCAAGAATCAAAAGCAAATCAAGAACAATCTGACTGCACAAAATCCCATACAAATATCCGGAAAAACCGGCCTGCGGAACAACGAAAAAGACAAAAAGCAGGCGGCAGCTCAGGGATGTCATACTGAAAATAAAGGTAATCATGGTTTTTCCGAGTCCGTGCAGGATGTTATTCAGCATGCCAGACAGATACAGAAAAGGGCAGACGAACGCAAGGGCGCGGATTTGTCTTGCGGCGGCTTCATTCTGAAAAAGCAGTATGCCGAGCAGGTCTGCAAACACAAGAAGAAAAAGCATAAAAGCAACACCCATCAGAAAGCAAACCGGAATAGTAAGAGTAACAGCCTGACGAATGCGCCGTTTATTCCCCTTGGCCTCCTGCTCGGATATATAAGGAAGCAGGAGACTGCCCGCGGCACCCGTCAGGGCGCAGGGAAACATGATAAGGGGAAATGCCATACCGGAAAATACCCCATACACGGACAGTGCCTGAGAGGCGGTCAATCCGCTTACCACCAGCATCTGTGGGAGCTGAATGGTTTCCAGTGAGGACAGCAGACTGATGCATAGGCGGTTCAGGCTTAAGGGGGCAGACAAAGTGAAAAGCGCCCGAAGCTTTTTTAGGGATATCAGATGTTTGGAAGTGCCAAGCGAACTTTTTCCGATATCGGACAATAGAAAAATACAGGAAAAAACGGCAGAAGCACACTCACCAAGAAACATGCCGATGCAGGATACAACAAGGGGCAGCTGTAGCTGCAGCTTTACACAGAAGGCATACAGAAGGTAAACAGTGGCGACACGGCAACATTGTTCGACCAGCATGGACAAGGCAGGAATAGCGGCTTTTTTTCGCCCGTAGAAGAAGCCGTTCAGACAGGTGTGCAGGGAACCGAGCGGGAAGGAAAGTGCCGTAATGCGAAGCAGCATCGCACATCTTTCTTCGTGAAGAAGGTTGGATGATAGTATGTCTGCGTACTGAAATATCCCGAAGGTCATAAGAACGGACAAGGTAAGGGAGAACAGCATACCGGTAAAAACATAGCCGTAGCCCTGTTCTTTTTTTCCGGAACCGCATATGGCAACGTGTCTTGTGATGGCGTTTTGCATGCCGGCGGTACAGATGGAATGCGAGAGCATCATAACCGGTGTAATCAGGCCGAGGATACCAAGCCCCTCTTCGTGAAAGATTCTTGCCAAGAAGATTTTATAGAAGAAACCGATAATTTTGGTAAGAAAGCCTGCCAGAGTAAGCATGATGGTTCCGGTTAAGAACGGATTTTTCATATAAGCTGAGATTTTGAGCTGATTTTTTTGCATAGAATACCTGATGAAAATAAAAATCTTCCTACATTATATGGAAAAACAGGAGAAAAATGTCCTGTATTGTGAAAACACATGATATGTGATACAGTGTAACTGTTCAGAGCTGGGCAGATATGCTTGTGAGCCGTGCTCTCGACAGTGATAAAGAACCAGGCAGATATACAAAGAAATGCGGAGTATCTGCGAGATAGATTTGGATATGAGAAAACAGAGGGAATAGAGAATGGCAAAGAAGGTTGTAGTGGGCATGTCCGGAGGGGTTGACTCCTCGGTGGCCGCTTATTTATTAAAGGAACAGGGATATGAGGTTATCGGCGTAACCATGCAGATCTGGCAGGATGAGGAGCAGGCAGCGGTAGAGGAAAACGGAGGCTGCTGCGGACTCAGCGCAGTCGATGATGCAAGACGTGTTGCTGCAAAGCTTGATATTCCGTATTATGTGATGAATTTTAAGCAGGAGTTCAGAAATTGCGTTATCAATCCGTTTATCGAGGATTATCTGCACGGAAGAACGCCGAATCCCTGTATTTTGTGTAACCGCCATGTAAAATGGGAAGCACTTTTGCAGAGAAGTCTTGCCTTGGGGGCTGATTATATCGCGACCGGACATTATGCAAGAATCTCGCAGCTTGAAAACGGCAGATATGTTATCCGCAATTCCGTAACGGCAAAAAAGGATCAGACTTACGCGTTATATAATCTGACGCAGGAGCAGCTGGCGCATACGCTGATGCCTGTTGGCGATTATGAGAAGTCGCGCATCAGAGAGATTGCAGAAGAGATTGGATTGGCCATTGCGGCTAAGCCGGACAGTCAGGATATCTGCTTCGTGCCGGATAATGATTATGCAGCGGTAATCAGGAGAGAGGCGGCGGACAGAGTACCACAGCCGGGTAATTTTGTGACTACTGACGGAAGGATAATCGGGCAGCATAAGGGAATCATCCACTATACGGTCGGTCAGAGAAAAGGTCTGAATCTTGCTATGGGACATCCTGTTTTTGTAACTAAGGTAAATGCTGAAACAAACGAAGTCGTAATCGGCGGGAATGAGGATGTATTTTCAGATTCCTTAGTTTGCTCAGACTTAAACTTTATGGCGGTGGAGGATATTCATGAGCCAACCGAGGTAATGGCAAAGATTCGCTATTCCCACGCGGGAGCGCCGTGTGTGATAGAAGGAATCGGAGAGGACAGGGTGAAATGTACCTTTAAAGAGCCTGTCAGAGCGATTACACCCGGACAGGCTGTTGTTTTTTATAAAGATGATTATGTGTTTGGCGGCGGAACGATTCTTTAGAATCGCTCCGTCGTTAGTTTTACAGCTTAATAAACTCCGGTACACGGCCTTCAAAAATGGTGTAATATTTGAAACCGCACTCGGTTAAGATATCGCTTGCTTTATCAAAGGCATAGCCGATACGGTCTGCTGAGTGCGCGTCGGAACCGATGGTAATAATCTCACCGCCCAGCTCCTTGTAACGCTTGATGATATCGATACAGGGATTCGGCTGTCCGAGGCCTGCATGGAAACCGCCTGTGTTAAGCTCTATTCCCTTTTCCTGCTCTAAAAGAGAGGTCAGAATCTTATCAAAAACATCCTTATGCTTTGCATAGGTGTAGTTGTCGTTCTTGGTTGGACCATAGCGGACAACATAGTCAAGATGACCGTATACATCAAAGTACGGAAGCTTTTTCACACTTTCCAGAACGGCCTCAAAGTACTCATGATGAGCCTCGTCTTCCTTGCGTCCCTCAAAGAAAGACGGATAATAAGGATCCATTCTGTTGCAGATATGGGTGGAACCGATAATAAAATCGAATTCATGGGACTTATAGTAGGTAGAGAGCTCTTTTTTGATATGGGTCTGAAGACCAAGCTCAATACCAAAGCGGATGTCAATCTGATCGCTGTATTTTGCCTTAAGCTTCAACAAATCATACAGATAAGAGTCTGTGTTAATCTCGAAGCATCCCTGTTCTTCTTCCTTTGTATAAACATAGTCGGGATCATAATGCTCGGTAAAGCAGATATGTGTTAATCCAAGGC
>CAYLWP010000190.1:0-4561 GCA_964387365.1 uncultured Roseburia sp.
GTGAATTCAGCACTTCTCTGTCATGCACATCATCCGGTGAAGAAAAGGCACCCTTCATCTCATTATAAACCACACCATTGATGGTAAGCGGATCATCCACCGACTCCATTTCATAGTGCCAGCCTTCCTGACGGAAAATTTTCTCTTCCTTATAAATATTAGGATAGAACACGGCATCCAGATACACATGCATCAGATTCTGAAAATCCTTATCATTGCAACTTGCAACCGGATAAACCGTTTTATCGGAATAAGTCATCGCATTTAAAAAGGTATTCAGCGAACCCTTTACCAGCTCAACAAACGGGTCCTTCAGCGGAAATTCCTCAGAACCGCACAACACACTATGCTCAATGATATGCGGTACACCTGTCGAATCGGTTGGCGGTGTACGAAATCCTACATAGAAAACCTTATTGTCATCGTCATTACTAATCAACGCAACTCGTGCGCCTGTTTTTTTATGCTCCAGTAAATAGCTCATGGAATTCAGATCCCCAAGCTCTTTCTTCTCAATTACCTGATATGCTGCTACATCTTCTATTTTCATTCCTTTTACCCTTCCTTTCCCTTCCGTTAAATGCCGATTGCCATCAGCCCGAGCTTCGATATAACCAGCTCTTCCACGGTTGCCTCCCCATTTGCAACCCTCTCCTTGTAATCCTGAAGGAACTCCTTCATTTTACAGGTTTTATGCACATAGCTTTCCTTCTGTTTACCAAAAAGTCCCTTTTTTTCTACCTTATAGAAAAAGCGGATCTGTAGCTTTAACTGCTCATAGATGCGATAGGAAAATTCCTCCGGCTTCATCTGAAGCAGATGCTCGGTCATCGTATTGCCAAGCTCGGTGTCTTTACTGAAATAGGCGTTAATGATCGCCTTGAACTTAAATGAGATCTCCTCATGCTCCATCATTTCGGCATAGGAAAGCTCTCTCCCAAAATATATATGGGTGGTATCCTGTAAAACGTATTTAAAATCGTTATTGTCCTTCATTTGTTCCTTCCTCTATATAATCCATCTGATTTGCTGACAGTCTGATTGCCTCATAAATCTCGTCTTCCTCTATTTCCATCTCCTTTGCAAGCTCTGCTACCGTTACCTTGCGAAGAAGCTCCTCTGCCATTTCCTTTGCCTTATCATGAATCAGGTTTACCTTATCCAGAATCTGCTCGTCGATACTGCGGTTATCCGTATCCTCACCGATATAATCCTGCATCGCATCCATAATCATCTTGCCAAGGAAGCCTTCTACCTCGTCCACAGCCTCCACGCAGTCAAGCATCGTGACAGCGGTTGCAAGTGCCACATTGCCTTCTCCAATCAGATCCTCAACCAGGGCTCCCTGCCCGGCATAGAGCTTTGCAATCTCTACAACCTGTGGTAAAAAGATTTCCACCAGCCTGTTGCAGGCTGTCGTATCCTGCGCAAGCGCCGACATCATAATCGCTCTTTTTTCACCGTCTGTAACAACCGGCAGTTCCTTTAACTCATCCAGATAAATATTGAGGTAATTCACGTCCTCATCCGTCAGATTCTCATCTGCTTTTCCCGGTTCATCAATCCCGATGTTATTTTTCTGTAAATATTCATGTATCAGTGCCAGCTGAGCCTCGGAAAGCTTCATCTCCTCGAAAGCCTCCTGAATCTGCTCACCGGTAAGCATATTCTCCTGTAATCGCGCTGTTTCCTTTAACTGCTCCAGCGTCTGTGCAAATATAAGCTGCTCTTTATCCATTCACTAAACCTCATGTCTTTCTTTTTCTTTATCAGTACACGCGACTGCCGTCCCCTGCAAACTCGTGATTCTCATGCCAAATCCGCATGAAAACACTTCGCGGAATATTACCTGTGAACAGTATCATTATTTTACATGTGTGTGCGTAAATAAATGCTCCTGACAGTATTCATAATTACCGTTGCACTTGGAGCAGAAGCGAAACTCCAGCTCCGGATATTCATCGCCTGTTCTTCCGCAGATGGCACATTTATGCTTGGCAACAGACATCGGCTTGGCCTTCTGAATCTCCTTCTGAAAATCGTGGCGGCGCTTCACCTGCTTAGGCGATATGCGCATACCGAGTCCTCTTCTTGTCATCAGGAAGAAAACAAGGAAGTTGAGGAGGGAAGCAAGAATAGCGACCTTACCGACAAACCATGTATTGATAAACTCATATACCAGCAGCACAGCGTAGACAATACCAAGCCATTTTACCTTAATCGGGATAATATACATCAATAATACCTGCACATTAGGGAAGGTCGCCGCAAATGCAAGGAATATGGACATATTAATATAGTAGGTACTGAACTGCATTGACATCAGCGTATAGTATGAATCACTGCCAATCACCAGCGGAACGCCAAAATAATTCATCAAACCGCCTTCGAGAATGATACTGTATACCAATAAGAGGAAGCTTCCCAAAACAGTAAATATCATGCCAAGGAAAATATAAACATTATACAAAAAGGTTCCCCAGGTTCTCTCTAAGGACGTACCAATCGAATAGTAAAAATACAGCATAATCAGAGTGAAAATATCAAGCGTTCCCGGCGGAACCAGAATCCATGTAACGATTCTCCAGACCTGTCCCCGTATTACCATGGACGGGTCCAACGTCAAATAACTTAAAAAGGCGGGATTGATCATATTAATCAAGTACCCACATCCATAGCATAAAATCAAATATAGTGATAAATTCGAAATTGCATATCTGCCAAATTTTCTTTCCAGTTTGTTCAAAAAATTCATAGATAACCTTGCCTTTCCTTCCTATTGCAAAAGAACTTTTTGCCTGTGTAAAATCTTCCGTTTACGGTTATTTTACACGATATAAATCTTATTAGATTGTAACAAACATAACCCGAAATGTAAACCAATCCGCCATACACAGAAAAAAAATAATATTTTTTTTATAATTGCCATATTATGTTAAGAAATTTTTAGGCATTTGTTCAGTTGTATTTTTGCGAACACTGTCGTATAATGTCAGAGTATGTTTATAATTACGGAAAGTATACTATATATTTTTTCTGATCAAAACAGACTTGTAAATCCATGGTTTTGCTGTTTTGATTAGCCCATTAGAAAGGCATGGTTTTTTCATGAGTACTGAGTTCTATACACTTGGAATCGATATCGGTTCTACTACTGTTAAGGTAGCAATCTTAGATAAAGAGCATAACTTATTATTCTCTGATTACCAAAGACATTATGCAAATATCCGTGAAACACTTGCTTCCCTTTTACAGGATGCTTACAGCAAGCTTGGCAATCTCACACTGCATCCGATGATTACCGGTTCAGGCGGACTTACACTTGCCAATCATCTTGGCGTTCCGTTTGTGCAGGAGGTAATCGCCGTTTCCACCTCTCTTCAGGAGCTTGCTCCCAAGACAGATGTTGCCATCGAGTTAGGCGGCGAGGATGCCAAGATTATCTACTTTGAGGGTGGTAATGTCGAACAGCGAATGAACGGTATCTGTGCCGGTGGTACAGGTTCCTTTATTGACCAGATGGCTTCTCTGATTCAGACAGACGCTGCCGGACTGAATGAATATGCAAAAAATTATCAGTCACTTTACACTATCGCTGCACGTTGCGGTGTATTTGCCAAGACTGACATTCAGCCGTTAATCAACGAAGGTGCTACCAAGGAAGACTTGTCTGCTTCTATTTTTCAGGCGGTTGTTAACCAGACCATCAGTGGTCTTGCCTGTGGTAAGCCAATCCGTGGACATGTTGCCTTTTTAGGTGGTCCACTGCATTTCCTTTCAGAATTAAAGCAGGCTTTTATCAGAACTCTTAAGCTTGATGATGAACATATTATTGATACAGCGAATTCTCATCTTTTTGCTGCAATCGGTTCCGCACTGAATGCCAAGGAAGAGATTTCTTTCTCCATGAAGGACATGGTTAAGAAGCTTTCTTCTGATATCAAAATGGCATTCGAGGTTGAAAGAATGGAGCCTCTTTTTGCAACCGAACAGGAATATGAGGATTTCCGGAGCAGACATGCTATGCACCATGTAAAAACAACTTCCTTAAGCGACTATCACGGAAGATGTTATCTTGGTATTGATGCCGGCTCAACTACTACAAAAATTGCGCTGGTAGATGAGGACGGTAATCTTCTGTACTCCTTCTACAGCAGTAATAACGGTAGTCTGATTAAGACTGCTACACAGGCAATTCAGGAAATCTACGCACAGCTTCCTGAGGACGCTACCATCGTACGTTCCTGCTCTACCGGTTACGGTGAAGCACTGATGAAGGCTGCTTTTATGCTGGATGACGGCGAGGTTGAAACCGTTGCCCATTACTATGCAGCTGCTTTCTTTAATCCGGACGTTGACTGTATTATTGACATCGGCGGTCAGGATATGAAGTGTATTAAGATTAAGAATCAGACCGTAGACTCCGTTCAGCTGAACGAAGCCTGCTCTTCCGGTTGCGGTTCCTTTATCGAGACCTTCGCCAAGTCATTGAATTACAGCGTACAGGAGTTCGCTAAGGCTGCTTTATTTGCAAAGCATCCGATTGATCTTGGTACACGTG
>CAYLWP010000191.1:0-3852 GCA_964387365.1 uncultured Roseburia sp.
CTTTAATAGGTTACCATATGTTGTTACTTTATGTCAAGCATTTTTTTAACTTTTTATTTTTTCCATTTGAAGAAAAACAAGTTATTCTGTCGCTTCGTTTCCCTCAGCGACGAGGTTTATCTTACCACTCTGTTTTTTAGATGTC
This sequence comes from uncultured Roseburia sp., assembly GCA_964387365.1. Lineage (GTDB taxonomy): Bacteria > Bacillota > Clostridia > Lachnospirales > Lachnospiraceae > COE1. Next base: position 146 of record CAYLWP010000191.1, read on the forward strand.
AACAGGAAATTGTATCTTTTTTTATTTATTTTTTTATTGCTCAAAAATGCCTGTTTTTCGCCTTTTATCCAGTATACAATACATTGCAAAAAAGCAAATTGCAGGAATTGTTTAACAATTGTTTTGAATCGTTAAAACTTTCGAACAATCACAGTGTCTTTCTTCTACAATTTCCAATCCAAATCTTTCAAAATACGCATGCAGATCCTTTTTAATGAATGCGTGATAAGGCTTCGGTTCCAGGATATATATTGGTGTGAACAGAACTTTTCTCCAAAAAGCTTTACTTGGCTCCCATTCAGTCACAATTATTTTGCCATCCTCCTTTAATACTCTCTTAGCTTCTTTCAAGAGTTTCTCTGCCTGAGTCTCATCCAATTCATGCAGTACTAACGAAATAAGCACTTTGTCAAAGCATCTGTCCTTAAATTTTGTCTTTGCCGCATCCATGGAATATAGGCGAACATTTCCGGCATGTGCTTTTTTACCTTTTCCCTTGCCACGCGCAGCATATCCTTTGAGATATCTATTCCAACTATTTTTGCTCGGGGTCTTTGTCCGGCTATCCTTATGGCATTTGTCGCTGTTCCGGTACATAAATCGAGCACCTTGTCCTGACTGTCTATGAACTCTAATACTGCTTTTCTTGGACTTTTTTCAAAATTCCGAAAATAAATGATGTCCAGTAAATCGTAAAAACCTGCTATCGCCTTATATAAAAGCATTGTTTTCATAGCTTGCTCCCTCCAATAATCTTAATCATTCCATTATCTTTTCTAACTGTTCAAGGTATGCATCTCTTTTATTTTCCACAGTATCGCGCCTTATTTTTGTGTATGGCACGAATTTGAGTAATGCTATTTTACCACTAAATCGTTTTTACTTTAATAGCTATTACTAGTTTTTATGTATTTTCACCTTTTTTATGGTGGTGCAAATTTATTTTCCATTTGTCATGGACTTTGCATTTTCTTTTCCAGTCACTTCCTTGTCATCAAGGTAAACAACGCCATCAATCTCAACATAATCGTTCTTAACCTTTGGATATCCTACATGTTCCTCTGCCCAGCTTGTTGCATTGGAACGTATCCATTCTTCGGCAGCTGCTTTACTTGAAAAGTCGCCATGTCCGATTTCAGAGTTACCTGCAACATGTCCATTCCACTTGGTTACATCTTCAAAATTAATGTGCTTATTAACATCTGTACCGCTGATAGTACCCGGTTCTTCTACACCTGAAGCCACAATCTTAATGTCGCTCTTCTTCAAATCTGTCATTTCAGAAGTATAATATGCACTTGCTGCCGTGTTCTGAACCTGTACGCTTTCCAAGCCGTATACCGCATAATCTGATACATAAAAATACTGTCCGACACGGATAATCGGTGCGCTCTGTCCTGTTACATATCCGGTATGATATCTTGTTTCTGTTTTTGTATGGTCGGTTGTACAGCCTACATATTTTCCGTTTTTATCATATAAATTACAGGTACAGGTTTCCTCATATTCATATTCATACGGTTCCTTATAGTAAAGATTGTACTTTACCACCGGAAATTCCTTCGGCACCCATGCTTCTGAACCAAATGCAAGCTCAACAACTCTGTCCTGTGCATAGATAATATTGGAAAGATATTCTGTTGTAGGGATTCCGTATGAAGTTGAAATATCATACTTGCCTTCCTGTGCGCGGTATCCGGTATAAGCATCAATGGAATCAATTGTCTTCTCATCTAAGGTAAATACCTGTACTATTTCTTCCTGTAATGTAGGCTCAACCGGTTCATCCGGGTCTTCCGGAGTGACTTCGGTTTGCGGGTTATCAAGTTCTTTGTGATATAAATTGATACCGTAGCCGTCATTAACCAATTCATTAACGGAAACCTGTGCATATTTGTTGCCTACAACTTCCGGATTTGGAACGCCAAGATTAGCTACGTTCTTTAAGCAATGTTCGCCATCTTCCTCGATATTAGGTGTGTAGTCAAGAATTAGTGACTTCGGAATAAATCGTAATGCATAACTCCATACATGACCTGTTTTTACTACATTCTTAGCTTGGCAATATAAACCAAATTCATAGACAGAACCATAGAACACCTTTCCGCTTATGGCAAAAATATGTTCCACACACAGCGTATATCCATCTTCATAAAATGTCTGCGCCTGATTCGGATACATGTCGTAAATAAGGCATTTCATACCCATATCAAGATTTCCATCATGATCTACATCACGACCATACTGACGGTTGTCCTCAAAATGAGGTCTTACGCCCGTCCAACCATTAGAACGTTCCCCATTCAGAACATGATAGCAAAGAGTTGGATAATTTTTTATCATACTTCTTGCAACTGGTGCAGGATCAAACCACAAGCCCATTTCCGTAATGCTTTTTGAAACAACCGGAGCCGTATTATTACCAACTCTTGTAATACAGGTTCTTTCACCAGTTCTGGGAGCGTATTCTGTTCCTGTGTAATGCACTTTTGTTGCAGAATAATATCTGTTAAAATCTTTTGAAAAATTGGTTTGTGTCATAAGACTTGGGTTATATAGGTAATCAACTACCAGTTCTTCATTCTTATTAACGACTAAGTTACCCTGTTCATCTACAACATAAACTCGCAATCCCTGCCATAAGTCATTGAAAGCTTCGCCTTCCTCTTTTAATGTAGCCTGCGCGTCATTAGTAGAAGATGGTCCTACACTGCTATCCTGATTGTTGGAATTAGCACCACTTGTACCATTAGGTTCAATAGCATATACCGGTGTTGATATGATAGATACAATAACCAGTAATAAACTAATACCTCTCATAAAAATATTTTTTGTTTTTTGCATTATTTTGTCTCCTTTCATGTTTTTGATTTGCATCAAATGTACTATGGGAGAAAAATTTAAAAACAAATTTTTGCACACAAAATTTTATTAAGAGCATAATAAAAAACGCCACCAAATAGTGACGTTTTCTTATATACAGTGAACTACCACCGCGATTCGCAGAATCAAAAATAGTCTTCTGCTAGGTTCATAATAATTAATATACTAATGCATCTTGTGTATAGTAACCTATATAATAAGTTGCGTAATCCGTACCATCAAAAGGATTATCATAGCTAGAGGTAGGGCAAACAGCACCCATCCACATTCTTGTATCAGGATGAGCTTTCAAAAAATCTACACAGAGGTTTTTTAATATCTCATACATGGTATAATCCTGAATGCTATACTCTACTTCAAAATCACTTTTACCCTGTTTGTATGCTAATTCAAGTTGATCACGAATATAAATATAAATTGCATTATTTGTATAATCTTTCCTTACATCTTGGTTCCAATTACCCGGTAACAACTCTTCATCGCCTTCTTCAATTACACACACGTACTTACTGCCTGTAGTTGTTGCCGGTGCTGTTGGTGTGGTTGTAGTTGTAGTGGTTGTAGTTGCCGTGGTAGTTGTTGCACCTGTACTTGATGTTGTCTGCTGTGCCGGGGCAGGTACTGTCAGACCGTTACTTGCTGCCGGGCTTAAACCGATGCCAGCGATATAGTATGTTTCATCTGCGAGATTAATCTGCCAGTAACCGTTGCTTGTGATACCTGTTACCAGAACAGGTAAGTCAGAGGCACAGCTTGGTAAGGTTACCGGTGTTGTCTGCTGTGCCGGGGCAGGTACTGTCAGACCGTTACTTGCTGCCGGGCTT
>CAYLWP010000191.1:3952-4476 GCA_964387365.1 uncultured Roseburia sp.
AAACCGATGCCAGCAATATAGTATGTTTCGTCTGCGAGGTTAATCTGCCAGTAACCGTTACTTGTGATGCCTGTTACCAGAATAGGTAAGTCAGAGGCACAGCTTGGTAAGATTACCTGTGCGTCTGCTGCTGCATCATCAAGAACGATTGTGTTTTCGTTTGTAAAGAAAACTGCCGTTGCCGGAGTTACGCTGTATTCTGCTGCGAATGTAGTCATGCCAAGTGCCATGACACCTGTTAAAATACTTAAAATGAACTTTGTTAACTTTTTCATAAATTTCTTCTTCCTTTCTTTTTTATGAAATTGGTGAGAATTAGTAATCATTGTTATCATTATATCACGCTTGACCTCTTAGGTCAAAGTTGGATGTATTTTTCTTTGTTTATGTATATATTATATCACTTTTGGGGAGGGATGGCAAAAACTGTGTGCAAAAATAAGTAGCGTTTGAAACAGGGTTCAAATGCTGCTAGGGTAAAGTTTTTGTAGGAAAATAAAAAGATAGAAAGCACCTGATTCCTA
>CAYLWP010000192.1:0-4449 GCA_964387365.1 uncultured Roseburia sp.
ATAATGCATTCTGACAAGAAAAGTCTACCAACCGTAAGGTTCTTCTCTGCAACTAGAGGTTGCGTTATCTTTGAACTATGATATAACTTTAAATTCGGGTTTTGCGTGTTAAAGTGAGCCATGCACAGATGAGCTGAATTGACTGCGGGAGCTTGCTCACAGGCAGACACATTTGGCGAAGATGTATACGGCGAACGCCGCGACAACGAGCAACTGCGTTGCGAGTGGTCGGCATGGATCATGTGCGGCACTCATATACCAACCAATCTCACTATTTCTCCGTTCAGTTGGGGTTCATCGCCTTTCACACCCAACTAATGATGCTTTTTCTTCGTTTGGTTGGGGCGATGGGTGTTGATTCCGGTAAACCCGACTTTCGAAGCGAAAACATAAATAAGTCGGGGTGAATATTCTTAGAAACCCCGACTTTTTGAACAAAATTGAAAATAAATCGGGCAGAACATTCTCAGAGCCCCCGACTTTTAGGACAAAATCACAAAAAAATCGGGCAAATTCAATATTTTCTGCCCGACTGCAAGCGGAAAATGTCGTTCCGGTCGGGCATTTTCAACACTCCATACCCGACCACACGCTGAAAAATGTTCTTCCGGTCGGACAAAGGCTATAACTAAGCCAATCCAATCTACTCGTAGTGGGTGTTAAGTGCCGCACCTCCCGACTGCCATGCAACGAATTGCTTAAAGCGTTTGTGCTATCTCCTTAATGAAGCAAGGCGGCATAAAGTATCATCACGCGCTTTACACCTTCTTGTCTATCACAAGCTACCATGCTAAAATAGTGTGAATATATACATTAGGAGATTCTTTATGACACCATACACTCACAAAGTACAATATTACGAAACAGATAAAATGGGCATTACACATCATTCCAACTATATTCGCTGGATGGAAGAGGCAAGAGTTGATTATATGGAAAAGATAGGCTGGTCTTATGACCGGATGGAAAAAGAGGGGACTATTTCTCCGGTACTTTCCGTTGCCTGCAATTATAAAGAAAGTACCACCTTCCCGGATGAGATACAGATTAAAGTAACTGTCAAAGAATGCGGAGCGGTTCGTATGTCTCTTTCCTATGAAATGACCAAGGTTGAAAACGGACATCTTGTTTTCCAAGGAACATCCGAACACTGCTTCCTTGATGTAAATGGACGACCTCTCAATCTGAAAAAATCCTGTCCTGAATTTCATCAGACTCTGCAGGAACTTCTGGCATCCAATAGTTAAACAAATTGCCACTTAAAAAGGAACTCCCCGGATGAGTTCCTTTTTCTATGCTATATTCTTTTTGGTCTGCACGAGCATCCGATTCCAAGTGCACCATACCCGGTATGGCATGACACGCTCAGAGAAAGATCATCGCACATGACCTCCATATCAGGAAAGGCTTCCTGAATCTGCGCTATCCAGTCCTTCGTCACCTCGTCGGAGGCACTTGAAGCAGCAAGCAGATATATCTCTTTTTTATCATAAGCGTCCTTAAAGGTAGTTTCTAAATCATGCCTCATCGCTTCAATCATACCGGCTCTTGCCTTGGAAAAACCACGACACTTTTTAAAGCTGTCCAGACTTCCCGTATCTAATTTTAAAATTGGCTTAATATTGAGCAAGGTTCCTATCGCCGCAACACTTGGTGTGATTCTGCCACCGTTTTTCAGATTTTCGAGCGTCTCTACACCAATATAGATAACCATATCAGCCTTTGCAGCTTCCAACATCTTTTTTATCTCTGCTGCCGAATAACCCTCTTCAATCATCTCTAAGGCATCTAAAATAGAACGGTGCTGCGGTGTTGATATTCTCCCGTTATCTACAACAAATACTTTTCCTTCGTAAGGCTTATCATCCGCAAGCATCATTGCTGTCTGGCAGGAGCCGCTTAAGCCGCTGCTCATCGGAAAATACAGAATCTCGTCATATTCTGCAAGTGCCTCATCCCATAGCTTCATTACATCTGTTGGAGCAGGCTGTGAAGTTGTAACCTTAATTCCGCTATCCAGCTTTTCAAAGAACTCTTCCCGGGATAAAGTAACATCCTCATAAAAGCACTCTTCTCCCATATAAAAGGGCATCGGAAGAACTCTGATTCCCATGCTTTTAGCCTGTGCCTGTGAAATGCTGCTGTTACTGTCTGTTACAATTCCAATCTTCTTCATGTACTGAAAACCATGCCTTTCCGATTATGCCGATTTATAAATCTTCCATCTGTAGATTATACAATCAGACTACTATTTCCCTATCATGCTCTCAAGCGCTTCCCTTGCCTGTTCATAGCTTTCAAAGCAGATTGCCTGCATACCGACACTCAAAGCTCCCTGTACATTTTCTGCTCTGTCATCAATAAATATACATTCCTCTGCCTTTAAGCCGTACTTATCCATAAGACATTCATAGATATCCGCATCAGGCTTAATCTTTTTCACAAAGGCAGATACCACTTTTCCGTCTACCAGCTCTAAAAACGGAAAAGAGCCATTTTCTGTATGCATGGTAAACAGGTTTTTCGGATAGTTAGATAACAGATACACCTGATATCCCTTCTCCTTCAACAAGCGAATCCATGGAACAGAATATTCATACGGTTTCACCAGCTGATCCCTGTTTTTCCAGACAAGCTCAAAAGCTTCCCTATTTTCTGTATTATCCTCCCGCAGATGTCTTACGATATCTTCCTCTTCCATGGTTCCGTGATCGTACTCATGCCACCATTTACTTCCGAATACCGTAACCTCAAATCTGTCCTTGTCCTCCGGTGTGCAATGAAGCTCGTCCATAAGCTCTCTCCAGCGAAAATTAACAAGTACATTTCCTATATCAAATATAATATTCTTAATCATAATAACCATGCCTTCCCATTAAAAAAACTGTTCAGAGTCAATTTCAAAAAATCTTCGATTTTCCTCAATCGGCATATCCGCCGGATAGAATTATGAAAAAATGCATTTCTGAATACAAGCATTCATCATACATTTTTCATAATCCTGCCCGGCTCTGAACAGTTATAATGTTACACCATTCTCCTGTAACAATGCGCGTGCACTCTCTACCGAGTCAACACCTGTCTTATTCTTAATCGGTGCAAATTCTTTATTTCTTACTACCTCGAAGGATAAACAGTTATCCAGCAGATGAATCATATCAAGCACAAGAAGCTCAAACTTGTATCCGTTTGGCGTTTCAGGCTTGTAGTAATTGCCCTCTGCATCGATATAAGGAATCTTCTTTTCAACAACGTGAACCGGCATCTTTGCATCCTGAATCTCTTCTAACTTATCTACGCGGAATAAGTAGTTAAGAATAACACCAAAATTATAGGATAAATCACCATTCGGCTCTCTGGAATTGATGATTTCCTCTGTCATTTCATAATACTCAACAATAGAAGGCTTTCCGTCTTCAAGGCAAAGAACACCAACCTTTTCATTCGGATCGGCTTTTCTTACAACCTTGGCACCGCTGACACAGCCGGATTCCAGTGTCGCACCTACAAATACCGGATCTGCAATTCTCTGCAATACATTGTCAACTGCAAAGATATTAATCCATTCAATGCCTCTTGCATGTACATCATCAATGATACCGGTAACTACCATGGAATAGAACCAGCCGCCGTTTCCGTTAGGAGAAAGTGATAAAGAATCCTTCTCTTCCATTAACAGCTTTCCGTCATAATCCGTAGAAGGAGCCATTTCCTGCTTGAAAAACTTTACATACTCCTTAGGATATCCAAAATAATTCTTTTCCTCAAAGAACTCGATTGTCTCATCATTATTCTTATCACTTGTCATGATGTATAAAGGTACAAAACAGCCTGCCTTGTCAGTTACATCCTGTAGATTGCGAATCAGTCTCTCAAAAATATATACATCCTTAGTAAGACCGATATTATACTTACCCTTAGGACCGTCAGAACCAAGTCTTGTTCCCTGTCCGCCTGCAAGTAAAACAGCACCAACCTTACCTGCCTTAATTGCCTCTAAGCCCTTTGCTTCATAAGATTCCTTATTCTTCTCAATTGCGGAAACCTCTAACGCAGACAACGGCTCAAGCTTTCCACGCTCCTGTGCAAGCTCCTCATGACCTGCCATTGCAACCATAGACCAGTCTACTCTTTCCACCTGTGAACCAAGCTTTTCCTTACCTGCTGCATCAAGCTTCTGGTATGCTTCCCAGATATGCTCCTGTCCCTGTTCCTTTAAAACTTTCTCTAACTCATTCTCTCTCATTTGCTAACCCTTTCTGATTTCCTATAACCCTTGCAAACTGATGCAATGACTATTTAAAATCTCTTGCAAACCGTCATAGCAACATAATAGTACATATAACCTATTTCTAAACTCTTTCATAGTTATACTACATTTAAGATAAGAATGCAAATATGTTTTTGTTAAAAAATTATCTTTCCAAAAATCGCGTATATTATTTACTG
>CAYLWP010000193.1:0-4435 GCA_964387365.1 uncultured Roseburia sp.
AACCAGTGGAGCTAAGCAAAGCTTAGCTCCGGTGCTCCTGATGCGAAATAATCAACAGGTGTATTCTGCCTATTACTTTCCGACAGTAAGTTTACCCCATCTTTTTGAATAAATTGTTTGCATTTTGCGCATAATTATCATACACTGAAAGTAGGAAAAGTAGGGTAAATCCCACGTCGAGGAGGTAATGATATGGAGAATATGATTGTAGATAATGCGAAAGTAATGTCCAAGGGGCAGATTACATTACCAAAAGAGATTAGAAATAAATTAGGCTTATCAACAGGAGATAGAGTAACATTGATTTGTGAAGGAGACCAAGTGGTTATGATGAATGCGGCTGTTTATGCAATGAAGATGTTACAAAAAGGAATGGAAGGTCAGGCTTATACGGTTGGTCTTGATACAGAGGAATCCATTAATGAATTAGTGACAGAAATAAGGGGAGAAGTTGAAGGTCTATGAGAGTATTAGTAGATACCAATATTCTGATTTCGGCGGCTTTAAGTTCTAATGGTACACCCTATAAGGCTTTTTTGAAGGCTGTAACCTATCCAATCTTCAGGTGGCTATGGAACAGAAACTGCTAAGAAAATACGTCAGCGATAAAGCCAATGTTGGATTAAGTCCTGTTGCGAATGGCAAGAAAGAATGCCTGATGATGTTTGCGGTCTTGATGCAAGCAGGTTACAGCTGGGGGAAAAGCTGAAACGAATTTGCGAGGGCACCAGTCTTTTGAAGCAATTCCGGAATATAGGTTTGGAGGTGGCATTGTGATAACGATTTTCAAGAACAAAAATGATATTCCGCAGGATATGGAATATGTAGAATTAAATGATATCTATTTCAATCAAAATACTGCACTCAAACTAGATGAAAAGGCAGAAAAAGTGATAGAGACAATAGATGGAGCAAAGCTGATTAGTAAGTTCAGGATGCGTTCAAAATTCAATGAGATTGTATTGGATGTAGATAAATTATCTGCCGGCTGCAAGACTGTATTGAATGTGCTTTATAATCCGGATAAGGTGTTTTGTTTGAAGGAGTGGTGGAGTTATGAAGAGTAAGCCAATTGTAATGGAGCATTTTTCTACAGTTCATACTTCGTTTGTTTTGGATTTTAAATTTACGAATAATATTACAATACTGACCGGAGATTCCAGAGCCGGAAAAACAGCATCCTTTTCATTCATAAAAGAGTGTATGGCATTGAATTCGGATATTATGTGTTTGAATTATTTGGACTATCAGAAAGATATTGCAGGTATTATAAAAAATGCAAGCGGAAAATTGATTGTGATTGATAATGCAGATGTGCTCTTGGATGATGATGTCAGAAAGTATATTGCTCTGGATGATAAGAACCAGTATTTGATAATTGGTAGAAACCCTAAGAATCTTTTTGCTACGAAAGACAATTTGTTTGAGCTTGTCAGTGAAACACAGGGAGAACAGACGGTGTTGAGGATTAAAGGGTATCTGTAATGCAAGACGATAGAAAAGAAATTATAATTTATACCAAGGAGGATTACCACCAATGACCCAAATACCTTTATCAATTTATTTACTATTCTTACTTATGTTATTACTATTCGGATGCAGGTTTGCAAAGAAGAAAACATTTCACGAGGACTTTCTGGATTACTCTGTGATGAAGGGACTGCAGGGCTTTGCTGCCATGGCAGTTATTTTACATCATGTTACCCAGACCGTGACACAGTACGGCCAGCATGATAAGGGAATAATTAATATATTAGTAGATGCGGGTGTTTTGTTTACCGGACTGTTTTTCTTTTGCTCCGGTTATGGATTGATGACCAGTCTTTTGGAAAAAGAGGACTATTTAAAAGGATTTATCCGCAAGCGTCTGCCGGCGATTCTGGTACCGTTTTATGTATGCAATTGGTTGTTTATTGTGACATATCTTGTTATGGGTTATAAGGCGGAACCAGTGGATATAGTGACTTACATTTTCGGTATCGTGTTAATGAATGACCAGATGTGGTTTATTGTGGAACTTGCAATCTTATATCTTGTATTTTTCCTGATTTTCAGGAAAAGAAAATCGGATGGTCGTGCACTTGGTCTCATGGCAGTATTTCTCGTGATTATGACAGTAATCAGTCTGTTTCTTGGACATGATGACCTGCCGGATACCTTGGGACGTTGGTTTTACGGAGAATGGTGGTATAACACCACATGGTTGTTCTTCATCGGAATGCTGGTGGCAAAATGCAGGACAAAAGTGGTCACCTTTGCGAAGAAACAGTATGTGTGGCTTATGCCTGTCATGATTGTGGCATTTATTGGTCTGAACCTGGCAACAACACATATGTTAAAAACTGCCGGTTATTGGACGCCGTCGGACTTAGATAAGTTCAAAACACTTCCGGTACAGTGCCTGATGGTAATTGCATTTGTGCTGGCACTGTTTCTGATTAGCATGAAGGTACAGTTTAAGAACTGGGCGTTAAGTTTCTTCGGAACACTGGCACTGGAAATCTATTTGCTACAGAATATCTTTATCACGAAATTAAACCCGGTCATCAAAAATGATTTGCTTTTCTGCCTGGGGGTGTATGTATGCACGATAGCGCTTGCCTTTGTTGTACATAAGTCGGATCAGTGGCTGATTGCAAAGGTTAGGGGAAAATGCTAAAAAAATTATAAATTACTTGACTTTTTAAGGCAATCGGAGTTTATAATTCTTGTGTATGACTAAAATTGGAACAGAACAATGTAAGGATGTAATGCGAACTGTTATAAAGAAAGCATTTTGCGCACGCCGGAGCCGGTTATTTGGGTGAGGCGTGCGTTTAATATAGATAGGGATAAGTGGAGGCACGAAATGTTAGCAAAGGAAGAAAGGCAGATTTTTTCTGTTGGAATTGATGTAGGTTCCACGACGACAAAGATTGTTGTAATGGATGCAAAGAAGCAAATCTTATACTCTGATTATAAGAGACATTTTGCAAAACAGAGACAGAGTGTGCGTGATGCGCTTGCGCTGGTGGATAAAAAATATCCCGGTGTCAGCATACGTCTGGTACTGACAGGCTCAGGTTCGAAGATTCTGTCAGAGTATCTGCAGGTGCCGTTTATACAGGAGGTAGTGGCAAACTCTGTGGCGCTGCGTGACAAATACCCACAGGTGCGCACTGCCATAGAGCTTGGCGGTCAGGATGCCAAGATTATTTTCTTCCATAAGGAAAAAGACGAACTGCAGATTTCAGACATGCGTATGAACGGAAGCTGTGCCGGAGGAACGGGAGCATTTATTGATGAGATTGCTACCGTGTTAAAGGTTCCGGTAGAAGAGTTTAATGCTGCCGCTGAGGCAGGAACCTGCGTTTATGACGTTTCCGGAAGATGCGGCGTATATGCCAAAACAGATATCCAGCCATTATTGAATCAGGGAGTATCCAAGGAGAATCTTGCTCTCTCTGCTTTTCATGCCATTGCAAAGCAGACAATCGGTGGTCTGGCACAGGGACTTGAAATTGAGAAGCCTGTTGCCTTTGAGGGAGGTCCACTGACCTTCAATCCGGCACTGATTCGTGTATTTCAGGAAAGACTGGGACTGGAAGACGAGGATATTATCATTCCGGAAATGCCGGAGCTGATGGTAGCGTATGGCGCTGCTCTTTCCCTGGACGATATGTTTGCCAACGATCAACGTATCCTTCATATACCGGAGCTTCTTGGACTGTTGGAGGATGGAAATGTACAGGAACTTCCTAATACGGAAGAGGCGGGACAGGTATATTTTTCTTCGGCAGAGGAAAGAAGAATCTTCGAAGAACATCACCGGCTGCCGCAGATTATCGCATATGAGCCGATGCCGGGCGAAACGGTAAGAGCATATCTGGGTATCGATTCAGGAAGTACGACTACGAAGTTTGTCTTAATGGATGAGCAGGAAGAGATTCTCGAGGCCTTTTATGCTTCCAACGAGGGTGAGCCTTTGGAAGTAGCAAAGACAGCCCTGTTAAAAATCCGTGACAGGTATCGTGAAAAAGGTGCAACACTTGAAATCATTGCCGCAGGCTCGACAGGATACGGTGAGCTTCTTTTTTCAAAGGCATTTGAGACAGAATGTCATGTCGTGGAAACGGTAGCACATGCGCGTGCGGCTGAAAAATATGTAAAGGATGCAACATTCCTTCTGGACATCGGTGGTCAGGATATGAAGGCAATCTGGCTGGATCATGGAATTATTACCAATATTGTAGTAAATGAAGCATGTTCCTCGGGCTGCGGTTCCTTCTTACAGAACTTTGCGGATACGCTGGATATTCCGGTGGACAAAATAGCCTCTTCTGCCTTTGCTTCCGAAAATCCGGCGGTTCTCGGAAGCCGTTGTACCGTATTCATGAACAGCTGGTACTCTGTCAAGAAAAAGTACAAGTTAAATGTGAACTTTTTTCATAACATT
>CAYLWP010000194.1:0-4393 GCA_964387365.1 uncultured Roseburia sp.
GATTATGAAGATTTATATGATACGTCATGGAGAGACGGATTGGAATATAGAAAGGAAACTACAGGGGCATTCCGATATTCCGCTGAATGAGGAAGGAAAACGTTTGGCAGAGGTTACAGCCAGGGCGTTGGCTCATATACCATTTACGAGAATATACACAAGCCCATTATTGCGTGCAAAGGAAACAGCAATGATTATCAAGGGCGATAGAGATATTCCTGTGATTGAGGAAGAGCGAATTCAGGAAATTGGTTTTGGAATATATGAGGGCTTTTATTGTGCAGAGGACCATTACACCATTCCTGATCCGGATTTTATGCAATTCTTTACGCAACCGGAAAAATATATTGTACCAGAGGGCGCAGAAACGATAGAGCACTTATGTGAGCGTGCTACGGATTTTTTGTATGAATTGGTGCATACTACTGAATATCAGAACGATACGATTTTACTATCTACGCATGGTGCGGCACTCAGAGGGCTGTTATCTACAATAAATATGAATGGTGTAGCTGAGTTCTGGAAGGGTGGAGTTCATAAGAACTGTGCAGTCACCATTTTGGAAGTGACAGATGGCAGGATAAAGCTGTTAGAAGAAGGAAAGGTATATTATTAGCATTTACTGCTGAGGTGCATGAGAAAATTCAGTATAGTAGCTATTATTAACATAACGAAAGAAGGCGGACATGAGGATGGAAAACGAGTATAGCAAGGTGAAGGTTAACAATGAAATGGATTTCTGTTCAGTAACAGACGCGGGAGTGAAAAGTGCATTAGAAAAGGCATTTATGAAAGCAAGAGTATCTTATTTTCTTCGCTGGGAGAAACCGGGATTCTTTTCAAAGATATTCAGAGGCGCTAAGACCAGTATTGTATTTTGCATTAATTCCGCACAAACGGAGACTGCGGAGGATGTTATTAAGGGATTAGGTGATATGGAAAGCGCGGTTAAGATGATTCGTACCAAGTCAAATAATATGACAGGATTTTAGAATGAAAGAGCAGAAACGGACGGTAGCCATTGGGGCATACAGTCCGTTTTTTAATACTATCGAAAGAAGCTGATTACAGTAAGGATCATTGCTACAATCGTTGCAATAATAGCGATAAGGAGCAGGACAACTGTTGTATCTGAGAAAAAGGGGGAATACTCTTCTTCCATGCCATATTCCTCTGAAAAGGTCTCAGGAACTTCTGGGAGCTCTTCCGTTTCAAAGGTAAGAGTGGATACCGGTTCCGATGAGACGTATTTTGCAGCTATATAGCCGGTTTTCCCCTGATAAGGAATCTCATACCAGCCGTTGTCTGTTTTTCCTGTTACCGTAATCTTTTCGCCGTAAAGCAGGCTGCCGATTATATCATATTGCGTGGAAGGACCGAGGCGGACGTTGATTCCGCCGGAGGCAGAAATGTAATAAGTTCCGTCGTATGCTTCCACGGTAAAACTTTTTTTCGTTTCTGCTGCATACAGCGTGGTTGTCGAAAAAGCTAAAAGCAACAGAATACATAAGTAAATGTAGCTGTTGCTTTTATGTCTGAACAGTTCAATCATTCGTTTCATGGGAAGCCTCCTTACTCGCTGTATACCTGTGCGATAAACTTGTATTCAGGAGATAGTATGCCCGAAAGAAGGATTCTATATTAATATTCCGGTATAATGATTGCGGCAACAATATATGCCAGAATGCCGCTTCCGCCAAGTACGGAGAAGATAATCCAGAGCAGACGGACAACAGTCGGGTCCAGATTGAAGTATTCGCCTATACCTGCACACACGCCGCAAAGCATGCGGTTTCTTGATTTGTAGAGCTTACGGTAGCCGTTGTTGTTATTATTCTGATTATAATCCATTTTGATTTCCTCCTTAAAGATATATTATCATTTGCACAGAGAGTATATTCCCTGGTGCAAAAAGATTACTAAAACTGAACAGTCAGATTTCCCACGCCGCATTCCAGTGTATAGGTGCTGGCGGCATTGTTATCTATTTTGGTGCTTTGAGACAAACCGCCAAAGCTTTTTTCATCAACGGTAAGATTTCCCATATTGCATTCTATGTTATAATTATGATTTTCCATACTGTCGTTCAAATAGAACTCCAGATTTCCCATACCGCATGTGGCAGAGAGGTCTTTTTGAATCACTCCGTTCAAAGTCAGATTACCAAGTCTGATTGTTACATCCGAGTTCTGAACGGTTGCTTCTATGATTTCTACATTTCCCGCGCCAAGCTCGATGTTGAGTGTATCGGCAAGCAGTGTGTAGGTAATCAGTTCTCCGACCCCGATTTCCAGATTAATGGTATTGCCTGCTGACAGTGAATCCGCCTCCAGATAACCGGCGCCAAGCTCAATATCTATATTCTGAAAGGAAAAGCCCTTGGGGATTTCCAGTAGGAGCAGATTGTTATCCGATAAGTTCACCTTAAAGAGCGCTTCGTCCATAAAGCCGGCAATGTAGAGTGTTTTTCCTTCGATATAGTATTGGAATTCCTCCGCATTTTCGGAAGAAATGTGGAAAAATTCATCGGAGGACTCTGTAATAATGCAGTTACCGCCACCAAAGTCAATATCAAGATTCAGAATCTCGGATGAAGCAGCCACCTTATTATTTTCGTGGTCACCGGAGTAGGTAGTGATATCCTCGGAAAAATCAACCAAGTCCTCTCCGTTATGGAAACTGATAAAGTTCACACCTAATAAATCGGTTAAGCCTTCGTTCTGTAATACATTGTCCTTTAGCGAAGTGTACAAAGTGTTTCCGCCGATAATGATGCAGACGAATAATATAACAAACCCGATAACGAGCATGGAAAGTGCCGCAATTAATGAGCCTTTTGCAAATTTTTTCATACCTGTGCCTCCTTGTTACGATTTTTGAATCCGTGAATCAGATTGCTGATTGTACGGACTGCCCATGGAATGACATCAAAGCAGATACAGCCGGTTAACAGCAGAAGCAGGATGGCGATTGCTGTAACAATAAGACCTGCACCAATCAGGGCAAAGCCGAGAATCGGTAGGGCAATTAAGCTTGTAAATCCGCCTATGATTAAAACAATGCCTGCAAAAAAGCAAACAATCCCGATAGCAGCGCATACTACAATGATTCCGAAGATTGCTGCCAATAATGCAAACAGCACACCAATAAGGGTTCCCGCTAACCCAATCCAAAGAGGACTTAGGAAGACTAAGGCGATAATGATCAGTATGATGACAGGTTTATTTAGTCCTTTTTTGGAAACGACAGCATTCGGGTTCTCCTGATTATAATAGTAAGTATGCTTATTCTGCCCGCTGCCCTGACCGGAAAAAGGATATGGCTCAGGTGAATCCTTCACTGTATTGGAAGAATAGTTAATATCCTGATTATCCTTATTAGCCATACCGGACTTAATCTCAGCAGCAACCCCCTCCGGTGTGCCAAGCTCTTCTAAAATTTTTCCTTCATTCCCGAAACCTGCATCCTCTATATATTCTCTGTAATAAGCAATCGCCTCATCTCTCTCTTCCGGCGAAAGGTCAGAGAGTAGTTGGAAAAGCCGGTCTAAGAATTCATTTTTACTCATGAGTTATACCTCCCTCAAAGACACTCGTGATTTTGGTAGAATAGGAAATCCATTCTGATTTGTATAACTGTAGCTGTGCGCTTCCCTTTTCCGTAATCCGGTAGTAGCGACGGTTGCGCCCTGCACATTCCTTATCATAGGTAGTCAGGCACTCGTCCTTCTGTAAGCGGCGCAGTACAGGGTAGAGTGTTGATTCACTTAGCTCGATAATCTCTCGCACATCCTGGGTAATCTTATATCCGTAAGTCCCCTCGACATCCTTGGATACAACCGCCAGAACGATGGCATCAAGCAGAGTGGAACCTGTATTAAATACCATGCGTCCATCTCCTTTTCAAAGTAACATATAATATTATACGGCGTATAATATTGTTTCTGATAATACTATACGGCATATACTATTATATGTCAATAGGTATGTTGAAAATTCCCTTGACTTTTCAAACCCAATTGACTATTATTAAAGAATAAAAAGAAGGCTAATTATTCAGGTACTGAATAATTACGATAAAGGTAGTGCCAAAGAGGAGTACTCATTACCCCTTATCAGAGAGAGAAGCCCGGTGGCTGAAAGGCTTCTTAAAGGAAGGAATGAAGAAGGTAGCTTTGAAACCGGAGTCCTGAAAGTACAGATATCAGTAAGGATTCACGATTTGTCCCCGTTAACGGACAGAGCTCTGATAGGAGCTTGCCAAGATGGATGCATAGTGCATTCGAACAAAGGTGGTACCGCGATAACTCGCCCTTTGCCGGATTTTCCGGCAGAGGGCTTTTCTTGTTAGGGCAAGGCCCTGTATTTGGCATGAAGTTTTTCGTGTTCCGAAA
>CAYLWP010000195.1:0-4379 GCA_964387365.1 uncultured Roseburia sp.
GTATGCTATAATTATGCTGGGTTTGTCATACGAAAAACCTGTCGAATTATGTATTATTAGGGGTGACTAAATGATCAAAAAAGAAATGATTGCCATGCTTCTGGCTGGTGGACAGGGCTCAAGACTGGGTGTCCTGACATCAAAAATGGCAAAGCCGGCGGTTGCTTTTGGGGGAAAATACCGTATTATTGATTTCCCACTCAGTAACTGTATCAATTCCGGCATTGACACAGTCGGCGTACTTACACAGTATCAGCCATTAAAACTGAATACACATATTGGTATCGGTATCCCATGGGATCTCGATAGAAATATCGGTGGTGTAACAGTATTGCCACCATATGAGAAGAGCGTGAATAGTGAGTGGTACACAGGTACTGCCAATGCAATTTATCAGAATCTTGATTACATGGAAACATATAATCCTGACTACGTTTTAATCCTGTCAGGTGACCATATCTATAAGATGGATTATGAAGTGATGCTGGATTTCCATAAGGAAAGCGGAGCTGAGGTTACGATTGCTTCTATGCCTGTTCCGATTGAGGAAGCCAGCAGATTTGGTATCGTTATTGCAGATGAGAACAAAAAAATCATAGATTTCGAAGAAAAACCGGAGAATCCGAGAAGCAACCTTGCTTCCATGGGTATTTATATATTCAGCTGGAAAACTTTAAAAGAAGCGCTAATTGCAAAGGCTGACCAGCCGGCACTTGACTTTGGCAAGCATATCATTCCTTACTGCCATGAAAACGGTGCACCTATGTACACCTATGAATTTAATGGCTATTGGAAGGATGTAGGAACACTCAGCTCTTATTGGGAAGCTAATATGGAGCTTATAGATATCGTTCCTGAGTTTAACCTTTACGAAGAATATTGGAAGATTTATACAAAGAGTGACGTTCTGCCGCCTCAGTATATTGCTTCAGACAGTATTGTTGAGCGTTGTATTATTGGTGAAGGCTCAGAAATCTACGGCAAGGTATATAATTCAGTCATCGGCTGTGGCGTAGTAATAGGGGAAGGAACCGTAGTACGTAATTCGATTATTATGAATCAGACACAGATTGGTAAAAACTGTGTTATTGAGAAAGCAATCATAGATGAATATGCGCAGATTGGTGACCGGGTTGAATTGGGAACCATGGAAGAAAAGGAAAATGATACCAAGCCGGGTGTTTATAATCATGGCTTAGTAACCATTGGAGAAAAATCCGTGATTCCATCCAATGTTAGAATTGGAAAGAATTCGGTAGTTTCCGGCGTTACAGACTCTGCTGATTACCCGGATGGCATGTTGGACAGCGGCAAGACATTGATAAAGGCGGGTGAGTGATTATGAGAGCATTAGGTATTATTCTGGCAGGCGGAAACAGCAAGAAAATGAAGGAACTCTCTCATAAGCGTGCAATTTCAGCTATGCCGATAGCAGGAAGCTATAGAAGTATAGATTTTACATTAAGTAACATGACCAATTCCCACATCAATAAGGTGGCGGTTATTACACAGTATAACTCGAGAAGTCTTCATGAGCATTTGAACTCTTCCAAGTGGTGGGATTTTGGACGTAAGCAGGGCGGTCTGTATACCTTTACACCGACCGTAACGCCGGATAACAGTAACTGGTATCGCGGAACCGCAGAAAGTATGTATCAGAACATTCTGTTTTTGAAGAGAAGCCATGAACCATATGTAGTAATTGCAAACGGTGATTGCGTCTACAAGATGGATTACAATAAAGTATTGGAATATCACATTGCAAAAAAGGCAGATATAACCATTGCGGTAAAGGATATGCCGGCTGATGCGGAAATCGAACGCTATGGAACGGTAAAAATGGATGAAGACTGTCGGATTACAGAGTTTGAAGAAAAGCCGATGGTAGTAAAGTCCACAACAGTATCCTGTGGTATTTACGTAATCAGAAGAAGACAGTTAATCGAACTGTTAGAGAAGTGTGCAGAGGAAGGAAGATATGATTTTGTACAGGATATTCTGATTCGTTATAAAGATGTAAAGAGAATATACGGCTATAGAATTGATTCTTATTGGAGAAATATTGCATCCGTAGAAGATTACTTCGGAACGAATATGGATTTCCTGAAACCGGAAATCAGAAATTATTTCTTCAAAGAGCATCCGGACGTATATTCCAAGATTGATGATTTGCCACCTGCAAAGTATAATCCCGGTGCGATGGTTAAGAACAGTCTGGTTTCCAGCGGCTGTATCGTAAACGGAACCGTAGAGGATTCTATTCTTTTTAAGCAGGTATTTGTAGGCAATAACTGTTATATTAAAAACTCCATCATTTTAAATGATGTGTATCTAGGCGATAACACCCACATTGAAAACTGTATTGTAGAAAGCCGCGATACTATAAGAGCTAACTCTTACCACGTAGGGGAAAATGGAATCAAAGTAGTGGTAGAGAAAAATGAAAGATATGTTCTATAAGTAATGTTTGTGTTAAAGTAATTCAATTATGACTTGCAAAGGGGGATCTTAAGAATGACGATTACAGATGTACGCGTTCGCAAAATTACAAAGGAAGGAAAGATGAAGGCAGTAGTTTCGATTACGCTTGATGATGAATTTGTTGTTCATGATATTAAGGTAATCGAAGGAGAGAAGGGGCTCTTCATTGCTATGCCAAGCAAGAAGTCAGCAGATGGCGAATACAGAGATATCGCACATCCAATCAATTCTTCCACAAGAGAAACAATTCAAAAAACAATTCTTGAAAGCTACGAGAAGGCACTGTTAGAGCCGGACGAGGAAGCTTAATTATATAAAAGCTTAAATGTATAACATAATGTGGGTGACGGGATACCGAAAGGTATCCCGTTTTTTGCGCGAATTAGCAAAGTCATGGTGATATAACGAAAATGGATGCTGGCATACAATTTTCGTTATATTACTATGACGCGCAATGCGACCGAGTGAACACAGTTCATGAGGTGCTAATTCGCGCATTCTCTCGTTTATATTTCAGTTTATATTTATTAAACATAAATGTATTGACAAAGTAAATTATATGTATTAATATATCGAACATAAGTTCTTTTATAATTTTGCGAAGTGAATTGAAATGAAGAACTTCTATTGCTATAATGAAAGTGAGAAGATACATGGAAGATAAGAAGATACAATGGCATCCGGCATTTTGTTCGGCAGTTCGGCTCGAACTGGCTGATAATAGGGAAGACTTGGAATATCACAATGAATACAATCTGAATTCTAAGCCGTTGCAGGCGGATATGCTTGTCATACACAGATCCGGATTGGATGAGATTAAGAATAAAATAGGCAAGCTGTTTCGCAGATATAATATTATGGAGTACAAGGCTCCGAAGGATGGTATTAATATAGATTCTTATTTTAAAACGATAGCATATGCGTGCCTTTATAAAGCGGCTGGAATTGAAGTAAATGAGCGAAAGCAGAATGAGATTACCATATCAATAGTTCAGGAACGTAAGCCGAAGAAACTATTTTCTATATTGAAAACAAACGGACACATGATAACCAATCCGTATCAGGGGATATACTATATCAGAGGGAATACCGTATTATTTCCGATGCAGTTTGTTATCTCAAAGGAATTAGATAAAGAACAACATGTCTGGTTGACTGCATTGACGGAGGATATGTTAGGAAAGGATGCGCAGCTATTAATAAATAGTACTAACCGATTATTAAGAAAAGAAGATAAGGATAATGCAGATTCTTTATTAAATGTAGCGATTCGTGCAAATGAGACAACATTTGCCATATTAAGAAGGGAGGCGCCGGAAATGTGTGAAGCATTAGAGGAATTAATGGAGCCGGTAATAGCTGAAAAATTGAAAAAGAGAACGGAAGAAGTGACAGAGCAGGTAACACAACAAGTAACGCAGCAGGTAACGCAACAAGTGACGGTTCAGGTATCAAATAATATAGCAATAAAGTTGTTACAGGATGATATGCCGACTGAACTTATTGCGAAATATACAGGTTTGTCGAAGAAAGAAATAGAAGAGCTTAGAGATTCTTTGTAAAGAAACATATTTAGTTTGAAGTGACCTCTTCATTAACGTAGTGAAGAGGTTCTTTTTTGAAAGATTAATTCGGAAAGGTGGCAGAGAGTATGGCAGGTGCAAGTTGTGATACATGTGCATATAACGTATATGATGACGAAGATGAATGCTACTATTGTGAGGTAGATATGGACGAGGATGATGCCGTACGTTTGAGTCAGGGGCAATACAAGGAGTGTCCATATTATCGAAATGGGGACGAGTACGCCGTCGTGCGTCATCAGATGTAAGAAAGTAAGATTAAATTCAGGTTTAGTGGGGGAATGTGCCACACCAGCCGTCTACCATGCCACTCAT
>CAYLWP010000196.1:0-4296 GCA_964387365.1 uncultured Roseburia sp.
TTTCAATATTGGTGCGGTTTCCCTGCATTTACCGATGATTCTTGCCAAGGCAAGACAGGAGAGCAGAGATTTCTATGAGGTGCTTGATTATTATCTGAACTTAATCAGACAGCTTCATATCAGAACGTATGCTTATCTTGGCAATATGCGTGCGTCTACTAATCCGCTTGCTTATTGTGAGGGCGGCTTCCTTGGCGGTAATCTGAAGCTTTCCGATAAGATTAAGCCACTGCTGAAGTCTGCAACGGCATCCTTTGGTATTACTGCATTTAATGAGCTTCAGATGTTATACAACGGTAAGTCCTTAGTAGAGGACGGTGCCTTTGCGCTTGAGGTTCTTGAGTATATCAATAAAGAGGTCAATCGTTTTAAGGAGGAGGATGGCAATTTATACGCTATCTATGGTACTCCTGCCGAGAACTTATGCGGTCTGCAGGTAAAGCAGTTCCGTGCAAAATATGGTATTGTTGAGGGCGTTTCTGACAGAGAATATGTCAGCAACAGTTTTCATTGTCATGTATCCGAGGATATTACACCGATTCAGAAGCAGAATCTGGAATACCGTTTCTGGGAGCTGTCTAACGGCGGAAAGATTCAGTATGTGAAGTATCCGATTGATTATAATATTAATGCAATTAAGACACTGGTCAGAAGAGCCATGGATATGGGCTTTTATGAGGGTGTGAACCTTTCATTGGCATACTGCGATGACTGCGGACATCAGGAGCTTGAGATGGATGTGTGTCCGAAGTGCGGAAGCAGTAACCTGACCAAAATTGACAGAATGAATGGATATTTGTCTTATTCACGAGTACATGGGGATACCAGATTGAATGAAGCCAAAATGGCAGAAATTGCAGACAGAAAATCAATGTAAACAGAGAGAGTAAGTTACTTGAACGGAGTGAACAGTAACTGTCAGTTATATTCAGGAGGGGAATATAGTGCGATATCATAATATTACAAAAGATGATATGTTAAACGGTGATGGATTAAGGGTTGTTCTTTGGGTAGCAGGTTGTGAGCATTGCTGTGAGGGTTGTCAGAATCCGATGACATGGGACTCGAATGGCGGAATATTATTTGATGAGACTGCAAAGCAGGAGATTTTTGAACAGCTGGAACAGCCATATATTGAGGGAATTACATTTTCCGGCGGAGATCCTCTTCACTGTGCAAACAGAGAAGGCGTGAAGAGCCTGATGATAGAAATCAAAGAAAAGTATCCGGACAAGACAATCTGGCTCTATACAGGTGATGTCTGGGAGAATGTTAAGAACTATCCGTTGATGAAGTACGTGGATGTACTTGTGGATGGTGAGTTTGAGCTCGAGCTGCGGGATGTCACTCTTTTATGGAAGGGAAGCAGTAATCAGAGAGTCATTGATGTGCAGGCTACTCTGAAGCAGGAAGATAGTTCTGTTCCTGTTCTTCATTGCGGAGATTATGATGATATCCCAATGGGAAGAGAGACTGCCAGTGCAAAGATAAAGAACGACGAAAACATTATCCAGTTTAAGGGCGGTATGGATGTTGTCGGATGCGGCTGTGAAGCATAGCTAAGTGCATAAAAAGTAAGGTCTGTAGGCTGTGGTAGTAATCCCGGTTTGCAGACCTGTTATATGTTAAATGAGGAGAAGGACATAATGATTAACATTAAGATTAAGTATTTCAATGACCAGGTAGAGAAGCTGACCAAGATTACAAAGGGTAACTGGATTGACCTGCGAGCAGCGCAGGATGTTACCTTAAAGGCAGGAGAATTTAAGCTGATTCCGCTCGGAATTGCTATGGAGCTTCCAAGAGGTTATGAGGCACATGTGGTACCAAGAAGCTCAACCTTTAAGAACTTTGGAATTATCCAGACGAATCATCAGGGCGTGATTGACGGTCCTGACCGTGAAACGGGAGAAGGCGGATACTGCGGTAACGATGACCAGTGGTTTATGCCTGTGTATGCATTGAGAGATACGGAGATTCACCTCAATGACAGAATCTGCCAGTTCCGTATTATGGAACAGCAGCCGGAGATTACCTTTGAAGAGGTTAGCGAGCTTGCAGGACCAAACCGTGGCGGACACGGAAGTACCGGAAAACAGTAAATATCTGATTGAATATGTAATAAAACAAACCTTCATCGGACATTCTATTGATGAAATATCAAAAGAGAATGATCCGAGGGAGGTTTTTTTATGTATCAGAATTTCGAGCAGAATAAGCAATATTTACAGGGGATTTTGCAAACAGAGATTAATTTTGACATTGTCAGCAGGGATATTATGATTGGAGATAGGAAGGCTGTCTTTTTCTTTATAGATGGATTTTGTAAGGATGAATTAATGCAGAAGCTGTTGCAGTTCCTGATGGGACTAAAGGAAGCGGATTTACCGCAGCAGGCATCCAAGCTGAATCTCGTCATGCCATATGTTGAGGTAGATATTTCCAAGGATTTCGAGGTTATCATCAAAAACATATTAAGTGGTGTATTTGCAGTTCTGATTGACGGATATGAGGATGCAGTTTTAATCGATTCCAGAACCTATCCGGCAAGAAGTGTTTCCGAACCGGAAAAAGACAAGGCGCTTCGTGGTTCCAAGGACGGATTTGTGGAGACGGTAGTTTTCAATACGGCTCTGATTCGCAGAAGAATCAGAAGCACGGATTTAAGAATGGAAATCTTAAGTGCCGGAAAAGAGTCGAAAACAGATATTGTGCTCTGCTACATGGATACAAGGGTGGACCACAAGTTTCTGAAAAAGATAAAAGACAGGATTAAGGATATCAAGGTCGATGCACTCACACTGAATCAGGAAAGTCTTGCAGAGTGTCTGTTTACTTCAAAATGGTTTAATCCGTTTCCGAAATTCAAGTATACGGAGCGACCGGATGTGGCATCCGCACAGATATTAGAGGGAAATATTATTGTTCTGGTTGATAATTCACCGTCGGCTATGATTCTGCCAATCAGCATTCTGGATGCTGTGGAGGAGGTGGATGATTATTATTTTCCGCCAATTACAGGAACGTATCTGCGCATTTCCAGATTTCTGATTTTCCTTATGACCTATTTGCTGACACCGACCTTTTTGCTTTTTATGCAGAATCAGCAGTGGATTCCGGAGGCGTTTCGATTTGTCATCGTAAAGGAAGAGATGAATGTGCCCTTGGTGTGGCAGTTTCTGATACTTGAGCTTGCCATTGACGGTCTGAAGCTTGCGGCAATCAATACGCCAAGCATGCTTTCTACTCCGCTCAGTGTCATGGCGGCATTGGTGCTTGGTGAGTTTTCGGTAAAGAGTGGGTGGTTTAACTCCGAGGTCATGTTATATATGGCGTTTGTTGCGATTGCCAATTATACGCATCAGAGCTACGAGCTTGGCTATGCAGTGAAGTTTTTCCGCATGATTAATCTGGCGCTGACTGCCATATTCAATCTGTGGGGTTATATCGCAGGGCTTGCTCTTTTTGCCGTTGCAATTATTTGTAACAAAATGGTTTCGGGACAGAGCTATCTCTATCCATTGATACCGTTCAGCTTTAAAAAGCTGTCAAGGATTCTGGTGCGGAGGCGATTACCAGGGGCAAGGGAGTAAAAAGCGTTGTTGCAATTTCCTGTGAAGTACAAAGTGGTAACCGATTTTGATAACTTTCATAATATGTTAGTAAGAATAAAAATAGAACAAGGAGAATACAGGATGCAGGAATGGAAACAACAGATGTCATATATGGACCAATTCCCGGTTGCCATGGCGTATGTTCCCTGGCAAAAGGATTTTACGATGTATGAATGTCTGGATAAGGCTTATAACGTCGGTACTATTTTTCCGATATTAAACAAACCATTTACAGGAAGGAGCGGTCGTCATGAACAGTACATGCAATTGCGATGAAAGAAGAAGGCTGTTGAACGAAATCGGCAAGATTGATTTTGTGATTGTTGAGTTAAACCTCTACCTTGATACGCATCCTTTTGACCAGCAGGCATTGGAAAGAATCCGTTATTTTCAGGATATGAAGAGAAAGCTTGTAAGGGAATATACCATGAATTTCGGTCCGCTGATGCGTGACTGCATGGACGATAACGCCCGTGAGTGGAAATGGGCATTGCAGGACTGGCCATGGGAGAGGGGGTATCATTAATGTGGAATTATGAAAAAAGATTACAGTATCCGGTAAAAATCACACAGACCAATCCGGAGATTGCACAGGTTATCATAAGTCAGTACGGTGGTCCGGACGGAGAGCTATTGGGGTACAAAACCCTAATTAGATAGGGCTTGCCCCCAACAGGCTCTC
>CAYLWP010000197.1:0-4272 GCA_964387365.1 uncultured Roseburia sp.
AGGTATCAGGAGGAAAGCTTGAAAAGATTTTAGAGAATCTGACAAGCAACCGTTTGAAGGCAGTATTGTTGGGAGCAGGCGTTACGGCAGTTATTCAGTCCTCATCAGCGACAACAGTAATGGTAGTTGGATTTGTTAATTCAGGTATTATGAAGCTGTCACAGGCAATTGGTATCATCATGGGTGCCAATATCGGTACGACAGCTACCTCATGGATTTTGAGCTTAACAGGTATTGAAGGAAGCAGTTTCTTCATTAAAATGCTTAAGCCCATGTCATTTTCACCGATTCTTGCCCTGATTGGTATTATCTTCATCATGTTTTTAAAGGATGAGAAGAAAAAAGACATCGGTATGATTTTCGTTGGCTTTGCGGTTCTGATGTATGGTATGGATGCGATGTCTAACGCGGTAGCACCGTTAAAGGATGTTCCGGAATTTGCAAGCCTGTTCGTTATGTTTAAGAATCCGATTCTTGGTATGCTTGTCGGTGCGGTACTGACAGCCATTATCCAGTCTTCATCGGCATCTATCGGTATTTTGCAGGCATTGTGTGCAACCGGAAGTGTAAGCTTTGCGGCAGCTCTTCCTATTATTATGGGACAGAATATCGGAACCTGTATTACAGCAATTATGTCCAGTGTCGGAACGACAAAAAATGCAAAGCGTGCGGCAGTTGTACATCTGCTGTTCAATGTAATCGGTACAACAGTCTTTATGATTGTATTCTATTCAATTAATGCATTTGTGCATTTTGAATTTTTGGAGACTGCAGCGAACGAAACAGGTATTGCGATTATTCATACAACCTTCAATGTACTGGCAACCATCGTCCTGCTTCCTATGGCAAATGTACTTGAGAAGCTTTCTTTGATGATAGTCAAGAAGGATGCCGAGGAAGAAAAGCAGGAGGCAGAGCAGGCAGCTTTTGTAAGAATGGACGAACGTTTCTTAAGTACACCGGCATTTGCTTTAGAACAGGCTAATTCCTATGCGATTAAAATGGCACAGATTACGAAGGAATCGCTGGATGAAGCAATGCAGCTGTTCTTCAAGTATGATGAAGAAATTGCCAGGGAAGTAGAACGCAAGGAGCAGCTGGTAGACAAGTATGACGATGAGATTAGCAGTTACCTTGTGAAGCTTTCCAGCAAGAATTTAAGTGTCAGGGATTCCAGAAAGCTGAATATGCTTCTGCATAGTATTGGTGACTTCGAAAGAATTTCCGACCATGCAATCAACCTTGTTGACGCAGCAAAGGAAATGCATCGAAAGGATCAGAGCTTTTCTGCTAAGGCGCTGGAGGAGCTTCACATTTTCTCCAAGGCAATTATGGATATCGTAAGTATGTCAGTTTCTGTTTTTGAGAATGAGGATGTAGCAGCTGCAAAGCAGATTGAGCCGTTTGAGGAAGCTGTTGATGTGATTCAGAAGGAAATGAAGAAGCGTCATACCAAACGTTTACGCAAGGGAAAATGTACCGTGGAAATGGGGTTTGTATTATCTGATGTTACAAATAACTACGAAAGAATTGCAGACCATTGTTCCAATATTGCTATCGGCGTTATGCAGTTAGAAGAGGACGATACTCTGGCTCATGAGTATGTAGATAATCTTCAAAAGGGCGAAGGTAGTGACTTTGATTTAAGATTCCAGAATTATCTTAAAAAATATGACCTACCGTAAGGGTAATTTCGGGGCAATGGTTTAACCATTGCCCCTTGCTTATTCGCGAGATTCCTGTAAGGAGGATTTGTTATGGCGTTGATTTATGTGGTTGAGGATGATAATGATATATTGGAGATTGAAACCTTTGCACTGAAAAACAGTAATTATGAAGTGAAGGGATTTTCAAACGCAAAGGACTTCTATAAAGCTGTTGAGGAAAAGGTACCCTCGCTTGCTGTTCTTGATGTGATGCTTCCTGATGAGGACGGATTGCAGATTGTGCAGAAGGTCAGAGCAATGCCGAAGCTGTCTAAACTGCCGATTATCATGGTAACGGCAAGAACAACAGAGATTGATAAGGTCAAAGGACTGGATATGGGGGCTGATGATTATCTGACAAAGCCCTTTGGGGTCATGGAGCTGATAGCCAGAGTGAAGGCGCTTCTTAGAAGAAGCGGGGAGCAGGAGGAAAAGACGCTCTTGTGTCTTGGCGATTTGTCCATGGATGATGAAAAACATGCAGTATTTGTGAAAGAAAAGCATTGTGAGCTTACCTTTAAGGAATACGAGCTGTTAAAGATGCTGCTTGAAAATGTCGGAATTGTGTTAAAACGGGAGAGAATTATGAGCAGAATCTGGGGAACGGATTATATCGGAGAAACCAGAACGGTAGATATGCATATCAAAACCTTACGTCAGAAGCTGGGCGAAGCGGGCAACCGAATCAAAACCGTCCGTAATGTAGGGTATATGATAGAGTAAGAGGAAGCAGGCTTATGAAACGAAAGATACATATACATTTTATGCTGATAACAGCAGTGGCGATTCTCGCAACGGTGTTCTTTTCCCTGTGGGTTTCCTACGATATGATAAAGGATCAGGTTATGGAGGAAATACGTTCGTATGCATATCTTCTGCATGATGTGAATGCAAATCAGAACATAGCCTGGGAGGATTTTAATTCCGTACAGGATGAGCTGCGTATTACGGTCGTTGCCGGGGACGGAAGTGTTGTTTTTGACAATTATGCAGATAAAGCACAGATGGATAATCATGCCGACAGAGAAGAGGTACTTGAGGCGATGACGCAGGGAGAAGGCTTTGCCGTGCGTAACTCGGATACGCTGTCTGAGAATCTGTTTTATTTTGCTGTTTCCATGGACGATGGTGCGGTTGTACGAGTGTCCAAGCAGGCAAGTAATGCGTGGGGCGTGCTGATTCGCCTGATTCCCTCTGTGGCAGGAATTGTAATCATACTGTTTCTTCTGTGTGCCGTGTTGGCTAAGTTCATTACAAACCGACTGATAGCACCGGTAGAAAATGTGGCAGAGAATATGGACCATCTGGAGGACGTAGAAATATACGAAGAATTACGTCCTTTTGTGGCAACGATACAGCGTCAGCATGAGGATATTCTGAAAAGTGCCACAATGAGACAGGACTTCACGGCAAATGTATCCCATGAGCTGAAAACGCCGCTTACCTCGATTTCCGGCTATGCGGAACTGATGGAGAACAACCTGGTAGATGCGGAGCATATCACAGGCTTTGCAAGGGCGATTCATCAGAACGCGGACAGATTACTGACACTGATTAACGATATTATCCGACTTTCAGAGCTGGATGCAGTACAGGAAAAACCGGAGTTTGAAGAGCTTGATATTTACAAAATTGCGGAAAGCTGCGTACAAATGCTGAGTGTAAATGCGACAAATCATAAGGTCAAAATCCTGCTGAACGGAAGCACGCAGATGATCTATGCCAATAAGCAGATGATGGAAGAGCTGATTTATAATCTGTGCGATAATGCTATCCGTTATAACAAGCCGGAGGGCTTGGTGGAAGTAAACGTTTATAGCGGAAAGCGTGGCGTTGTGCTTGCGGTAAAGGATACGGGAATCGGAATTCCCAAGGAGCATCAGGAGAGAATCTTTGAACGTTTTTATCGTGTTGATAAATCGCGCTCTAAGGAAACAGGCGGAACAGGTCTTGGTCTTGCCATTGTGAAGCATATTGCAGCAGTGCATGACGCTGCCCTGGAGCTTGTCAGTGAACCTGATGTCGGAACACAGATACAGGTTATTTTTCGGAATAAATATTACTAAAGAGTACGAAATGTATGTGCAAAGAGCATAAAAATGCGTTATAAAATACATACAAAGATTACATAACGCTCGAGATATTAGTAACATTGTACAACTGAATTTAGCAAAATGTGACAAAATATTTGTAATGAAATTTTTTTGATTGTACATGAAAATGTTTTACATTATAATATGTCTTGTTGAAAGTTTAGCGCTGTAAAGTGCTATCATATAACAAAATTTTCCAAGAGAAAATTGCACACCGACAGATGGTGTGGACAAATAAGGAGGTTTCAAAATGTCTTACGTTGATGAAGTGTTAGAGCTGGTAAAGAAGAAGAATGCCAGTGAACCAGAGTTTATACAGGCTGTAGATGAGGTATTAAATTCCTTAAGACCTGTAATTGAAAAGAACGAAGAAAAGTATAGAAAGGAAGCTTTACTTGAGAGATTAGTAGAGCCTGAGAGACAGATTAAGTTCAGAGTACCTTGGGTTGATGACAAGGGACAGGTTCAGGTTA